>NZ_RZSN01000250.1:0-6177 GCF_003997315.1 Mesorhizobium sp. M1A.F.Ca.IN.020.04.1.1 | reverse complement strand
GCCTACACCTATGCCGGCTTCCACGACGCCGTTCTCGATCGCGTCGAGGATGTGGCGGCGCAGGCGGCGCTCGATCGCGCGGTGTTTGCCGGCGGCTGCTCGGAGAATGCCGAGACCTCGGTGTCGGCGCTGTCCGAAGACATTCTGAAGCTCTACTACGACGACTACATTTCGCAGTGGGACAGCTTCCTGCGCGACATGCGGCTGGCGCCGCTGACCGACCTCAACGTCGCCAGCGAAAATCTCAAGGACCTTTCGAGCGCCGATTCCGCGTTGAAACGCCTCCTCACCGCGGTCGTGCAGGAACTCGATCTCACCCGTTCCGACGAGGCGCCGGCTGATGACAAGAACGGCGCCGCCGCCAAGAGCGGCTCGAAGCTGCTCTCCAAGCTCGGCAAACTCGGCAAGGTCGTGAAGACGGGAGCGAAATTACTGCCACGCGCGGGCTCGGCCGAGCAGGTCGACATGACCGGCAGCCTGGTGGCCGAACATTTCAAGCCGCTCAAGGGCACGATCGCCGAGGTGGACGGCCAGCCGCCGGCGCTCGACGCAGCCGTGGTGGCGCTGACGGCGCTGTCCAATGTGCTGCAGACGGTGTCGGCCAACCCCGACCCGCAAGACGCCATCAAGAAGCAGGGCGGCCTGGCCGAGCTGACGGGGGCGGTCGCAAGACAGGCGCAGATCCTGCCTTCGCCGATCAACGACTGGCTGGGCGGGATTGCCGGCGACACCAGCGGCCTGTCGCAGAAGGCGGTCACCAACGAGCTCAACGCCATCTGGCGCGCCGACATCCTGCCCTTCTGCCAGGCGGCGCTCAACAACCGCTATCCGTTCAGCCCTGAGAGCGCGGTCGACGTCAATGTGCGCGACTTCCAGCGCCTCTTCGGCCCCGCCGGCCTGATCGACGCCTTCATCAACGACCATCTGATCAACTATGTCGACACCGCCAGCCAGCCGTGGAAATGGCGCGCCGATTTCGGCCTCGACGCGGCCGCGCTGGCGGCGTTCGAGCAAGCGCGGCACATCCGCGACGACCTGTTTCCCGGCGGCACCGGCCCGGTGATGAACTTCACGCTGGAGCCAAAGGACCTGTCGCCCAACGTGGCGCGGGTGACGCTCAACCTCGATGGCCAGAACCTCGTCTACTACAACAACGCGACCCGGCCGCAGCCGATGACATGGCCCGGCAAGGACGGCACCGGCGTGATCTCGCTCGCCTTCCAGCCGGTCGACGGCTCGCCCGAGGTGATGCTCAACGAGACCGGCAGCTGGGCGTGGCTGAGGATGCTGCGCGGCGGCAAGTTCGCCGGAACCAACCTATCCGACGTCTATAGCCTGCGCCTCGGCACGAAAGGCATGTATGCCGATTTCGAGCTCAAGGCGGCCAGCGTCGAGAACCCCTACACACTCGAGATGTTCAAGAAGTTCACATGTCCGCCGCAGATATGAGCACCGGCTTCTACGGCAAGATGCCCGCCACCGGCGATTTCGTGACGCGGCGGCTGCCGGGCGATTTCGTGCGCGTCTGGGATCGCTGGCTGGCGCAGCAGATCGTCCCGCTGTTTGGCCACGATGCCTGGCAGACGGACACTGCCTTGCGCTTCCTCGCCGGCCCCGCCTCGTTCGGCGCCTCGGCCGGCGTCATCGTGCAGAGCGCCGACAAGGTCGGCCGACAGTTCCCGCTCAGCGTCGTCGCACGGCTTGCCGAGGCGCCGCTCAGGCTGGCCTATTCGGATGCCTGGTTCGACCGCATCGAGGAAGCGGCCTTCGCCGCGCAACGGGGCGAGCTGACGCCCGACGAACTGGATGCCGCGCTGGGCGCCCTGCCTGCCCCGGCGGTCGATGAGGATGGCGATGTTGTCGACGACCTCGTCATGTGGACCGCGCGCACGGATATCTTCGACGTCGACCCGCAGGCGCCGCAAAAGACGGTGGAGCGGATCTTCGCCGCTAGCTGGGAGACCAGCTGATGCAGATCTGGAACCAGCTGGGTTTTCCGCATCAGTTCACCATGGGCATGGACAAGGCCGGCCATGAGTGGATCGTGGTCGTGGTGAAGGGCACGTTCGATTTTCCGGAGAAGCCCGGCGGCCTCGTGCAGAAATCGGCGGAGCAAGTTCCGCTGGTCATGGCTGACACGCATACCGGCGCGCCGGGTTACTCAGCGACGCTGTGGGAGACCGACTTCGCCTTCCGTAAGCCGCGCTGCGACGTGATTGCCAATGGCTGCGCCTATGCACCGGGTGAACGCCCGGCGGAACGGGTACCAGTCGGCATCAAGGTCGGCAACTGGTCGAAGCTCTTCGAAGTGGTCGGCCACCGGGAGTGGCGGGCCATAGGTCCGGTCTTCACCGCAACTGCACCGCAGCCCTTCCTGAAACTACCGATCTCCTACGATTTCGCTTGGGGCGGCGTCGACCGGTTGGACCCCGAGGATCAGCTTCCCGCCAGCTACAAATACAACCCGGTCGGCACCGGCTGGTCTCGCGCCAAGAACCAGCGTTTCATTCCAGGCCTGCGGCTGCCCAACACGCAGGCGGTCAATGAAGAAATCCGCTCCCCCTTCGGCGACTACCAGCCGATAAGCTTCGGGCCGATGGGGCGAGGCTGGCCCGGCCGCATCGAATATGGCGGCACTTATGACCAGAACTGGATCGACAATGTGTTCCCATTCCTGCCGCAGGATTTCGACGAGCGCTACTTCCAGATGGCGCCGCCTGACCAGCAAATCGATCATCCGCGTGGTGGCGAAGAGGTGGTGTTGGTGAACCTGACGCCGGAAGGGCGCGTAAGCTTCCGGCTGCCCTCGACTGCGCTGCCGATGACACTGTTCAAGGGCAGGCAGAAAGCATACGAGGCCGATGTTTTCCCCGACACCATTCTCCTCGAGCCTGAGAAGCGCCGCTTTTCGCTGGTTTGGCGCGTCTCGCAACGCATCCAGCGGACTATCCTCGATTTCTCAGAATGCTGGGTCGGGCCGCCGACCGAGTCAATGCTGCGAGCACGCGCCAGTGGGCGCGCTTATGTTCGAGCCAGCCTCACTGTTCCTGATGACGAAGCTGAAGACGCATGAGTATCGCCATCGATATAGCCGCGATTGGCATGGTGACGGCAGTCGGTCTTGATGCGCCCTCGGCCTGCGCAGCGATGCGCGCCCGCCTCGACGGTTTTCAGGAAACTCGCTTTCTGGGACCAAGCGGTCAATGGCTGACCGGCGCGCCGGTGCCTTTGCCACGCGAATGGATCGGCGAAAAGCGGATGGCCCACCTCGCCGCCGCCGCGATCTGCGAGGCCTTCGAAAGCGTTCCTGAAGCACGAGGTCAGACCGCGCTCATTCTATGCTTGGCAGAAGAGAGCCGGCCGGGCCGGCCGATAGCCGACGGAGGTCGCCTGCTTCGCCATATCGCTGAAATTATCGATGTCGAGCCCCACGCACGCTCGCGCATTATCAATCACGATCGTGCATCGGGCCATGTGGCGCTGGAACAAGCGCGCAGGATGATTGCATCGGGTGAGGCGCCTTACGTGATGATTGCCGGCGTCGACAGCTATCTGACGGCTCCGGCCATAGAACACTACCAGAAGAACAATCGACTTCTGGCGCCCGAAAATCCCAACGGTTTTATCCCCGGTGAAGCAGCTGCGGCAGTTCTGTGCCTGCGATCGGGGCGTGGTGGCTTTCGCCTCTTCGGCCTCGGCCTGGCCCGCGAGGTCGCGTCGATCTACAACTCCGACGACTTGCCCTTGCGCGGCGATGGTATGACTGCGGCATACGACATAGCCTTCAAGGAAACGGGCATCGAGATGAGCCGACTCGGCTATCGCATTGCCGATCTAATCGGTGAGCAATACTGGTTTAAGCAGAGCGCACTGGCAAGCTTGCGTCTATTGCGCGGCCGTCACGATTTTCAGGACATCTGGTCCCCAGGCGAATCGCTTGGCAATGTGGGCGCGGCAGCAGGTCCGCTCATGATTGGCATGGCTTGGATGGCTGCCCGCAAGGGATATGCCGCCGGCAGTCCAGTGCTAATCGAAGCATCGAACGATGCCGGCGCATGTGGCGCCGCACTCTTTGCAACGAGATTCGACTAGTGAGCAATGTATTCGCGAATGGTCTGGAAATTTCCGGCAAGGCGGTGAACGCCCAGACAATTGCTGCATTCCCTGACGTTTGCTTCACGCCACCCGAAAACCCAGCAACCCCCCCTGGAGTGCCCATCCCGTATCCCAGCTTCGGGATGGCCAGCGATACCGAGCAGGGGACGAGCACTGTCAAGATCGGCGGGAAGACCGTCAATATCAAGAACAAATCCGACTTGTCCAAAACGTCCGGGACAGAGGCGGGCTGTGCCGCCAAGAAGGGCGTTATCACTTCGAAGAACACCGGCAAGGAGTACTTCAACTCCTGGTCAAACAACGTAAAGTTCGATGGCGAGCCGGTTATCCGGAATACGGATCTTGCTACTAACAATCATGCATCTCCAATAGGCAACACCCCGCCTTGGGTTCATATAGCGTCCTTGTCCGTAGGCGGACAGAACTGCTTAGCGTTGCTTGCCTCGATTGACATCCATGTGCACCCTTATGACGAGGCTGACAATCACTGCAAGAAAGGAAAACAGCAGTCCGACCACGTCATTCAGAATGCCTTTTTTGAACCCGAGCGTGGTGGCGGACCAATAGGTGCCTTCCGACGTTATACCGAGGGCGACGCGCCTTGCATTTGCCTCAACGACGGGAAGAAAAAAACCACGCAGCATGGCAAAAAGTCCCGCAAGCAGATCAAGCGGGCGGCAGCGCAGCGCCGAGCGGAAGGTGCCGGTAAGTCAGGTGCCTGTTCGCAAACATATGAAGAGGCTCGGGACGCCGAACTTCAGCATACAGCAGAAAGCCTTCCTAAGCTGGCCGCTAGCCCTGACGCCCAGGAATGCCTGAAGGCCATATGTGACACCTATTTCAAATGGGCCACCAGAAAACGGAGCCAAGACCGGCTCAACGAAGTCAAATGTGACGTACCAAAGGTATGATCGATGGAATGCACCGACGCACACATCGCCGTAAACGACGCCTTTTTCTGCCTGTTTTACGAGGAACTCGGCCCTGGCGATCATCTTTCTCGCATCTATCATTTTAGCGGGCGAAGAAATCCCCAGGTCCGGCTCGTCGCCGAGATTCGAGATTGGGTAGCGTCGATCTGGGCCAACCGCTCTGGCAAGCTTTTTGGAGCTGTCTGGGATGGTCAAATCCTATTGATCGGAGACAGGGTCGAACCGATCGCCACTGTTGATCTTCTGGGGACGATCAAACTCACCGGTTTCGCGGATGAACCTCAGTTCATAATGGGTGAGGATGGTCTCATCTTCGAGAACCGGCGCGGCTCATGGCAACGAATCTCTTTCCGCGGCAAGCAGGATATCTACTCAGTGGCACGAAGGAAGAGAGACGAATATGTCTTCGCCGCCTCATCCGGCCGGATAATTACCTATGTGGCGGGCACCGCCTCCGTTGAGCATCTTCCAACAAACGTCGATTTGCACGGAATCGCCTTCACCACACCGGAAAAAGGCGTGGCAGTTGGGGATGAAGGCGTCGCCTTTCTATACAGCTCAGGTTCTTGGACCGATATTTCCGAAGATCGTCCCAGCCTGCAGGATGTTCACGCTTTCAAAGGTCGATTGCTAACCACGTTAGAAGCTGAAACGATCGACGAGATCGCTGGAGACGGCTCCTTCGCTACGCTTTACGAGAGGCCAGGGTACTATCTTTCCTCGAACGACGACTTCTGCGTAACCTTTGACGACGAGGCGGCACATATCTTCGACGGCGACCGATGGACCTCCGTTCCGTTCTCCGGTCTTATCCCGTTCTAAAACTGGCTTTAGAGCGTCGGACCATCAGATTGAATCGCGAAGGATTCCGCTGATGTAAGGTTTGTGGTTCACTTCCTTGTGGAGGTGATTTGCCATGCCCAAGCCCTATTCGCTCGATTTGCGTGAACGTGTTGTGCGGTTTGTCGAGGCGGGCCATTCTCGGCGTGCGGCGGCGGCACATTTTGAGGTGTCGGTTTCGTTCGTCGTTATCCTGATGAGGAACTATCGAGAGACCGAGAGCCTGGCGCCCAAAGCCAGTGGTGGCCGCCGCCATTCCAAGCTCGATCCGCATCGTGCGTTCCTGCTT
>NZ_RZSN01000249.1:0-6253 GCF_003997315.1 Mesorhizobium sp. M1A.F.Ca.IN.020.04.1.1 | reverse complement strand
ACCCGGAATGCCGACACGGAAGGCGAAATCGCCGGAGCCGTCATAGTGGCCGCAGGTCAGCATCAGCGCGCCGATGCGGCGCGCACGCTCGGTCGACACGACCGACAGCCCGGTCGCCGGGTTCCGACCGCCATTGGCGAGGAAGCGGCCGGCCATGGCGAGCTGCCGGCAGCTCATGGCGATGGCGCAATGATGGAAGTAGACGCCCAGCGCCAACTCCGGCTCATGGTCGAGATTGCCAAAGGACTTCATGTAATTGGCCAGAGCGAAGTTGCGGTAGCCGGTAGCGCGTTCCGAGGCCGCGACCTCGCGGTCGATGATGATCGTGTCGTCGTCGGCCAGGAATTGGACGAAGCGCAGGATCTCGCCGATCGCCTCGCGCGGCTGGTGGCCGGCAAGCAGGATGTCGGATACGACGATGGCGCCGGCGTTGATGAACGGATTGCGCGGAATGCCGCTCTCATGCTCGAGCTGGACGATCGAGTTGAACGGATTGCCCGACGGCTCGCGGCCGACACGCTGCCACAACGCATCGCCGACCTTGCCCAGCGCCAGGGTCAGCGTGAACACCTTCGAGACGCTCTGGATTGAAAAGGGCTGATCGGCATCGCCGGCAAGGATGATGCGCCCGTCATTGGTCACGGCGGCAATGCCGAATTTCTTCGGATCGACCTTGCCGAGCTGCGGGATATAGGTGGCGACATCGCCACGATCGCTGCGCTCGGTCATTTCGGCGGCCACTTCCGCCAGCGCCTGTTCAAGCTCGGGCATGGCGTCTATTTCAGCCAGCTTTCGATGCGCGCCAGCGCCTCGACCATGTCGTCATGGCTGCCGGCATAGGAAAAGCGCATGGTGCGATGGCCCTGGAGCGGATCGAAATCACGGCCGGGCGTGGCCGCCACATGCGCCTCGGCCAGCATCTTGCGCGCGAAGGCCATGCTGTCATTGGTGTGCCGCGTGACATCGCAGAAGGCGTAGAACGCGCCGTCCATGGGCGCCGAGAGCGGGAAGCCCAGCTCCGGCAGACGCTTCATCAGCAGGTCGCGGTTCCAGGCATAGCGCGCCTTCACCGCTTCCAGCTCTTGCGTGGCATTGAAGGCCTCGACCGCCGCGACCTGCGACAGTTCCGGCGGCGAGATGTAGAGGCTCTGCGCGATGCGCTCGACCGGCCGCACCAGTTCGTCCGGCAGCACCATCCAGCCGATGCGCCAGCCGGTCATGCAATAGTATTTCGAGAAGGAGTTGATCACCGTCACGCCGGCGCCACAGGCAAGTGCAGTGACGTCGGGCGCGGCATAGGCCAGCCGGTGATAGATTTCGTCCGAGATCACCGCGATGCCAAGCTCGTCCGCGGTCTTCACCAACGCGGAAAGCTCGTCGGCTGGAATGACCGCGCCGGTCGGATTGGCTGGACTGGCAAACAGCACGCCTTTCAACGGCTTCTCGCGGTGTGCGCTCTTCAGGTGGTCGGCATGCAGATAGGCGTCCGAGCGAAGCTCGATCTCGACGATTTCGATGCCAAGCGCGGCCATGATGTTGCGGTAGGCCGGATAGCCGGGCGCGGCGATGGCGACGCGGTCGCCGGGATCGAACATCGCCAGGAAAGCCAGGTTGAAGGCGGCCGACGAGCCGGTAGTGACGGCGATACGGGCGGGCGCGACATCGATCCCGTAATGCTCGCCATAGTGCGTGGCGATTGCCTTGCGCAGCTCCGCCAGGCCAAGAGCATCGGTGTAGCCGATGCGGCCGTGCTTCAGCGCGAGAGCGGCGGCTTCGCGGACGCCGACCGGCGCCGGGTCCGACGGCTGGCCGACCGCCATCGACACCACGGGAATCCCGGTCGCCTTCAGCCGGTTGGCCTCAGCCAGAATATCCATGGCGTGGAACGGCTCGACCTCGCCGCGGCGTGAAAGCGAAACGACCATCTGACTCTTCAGCCTGCCTTTGGTTGGCAAATCCACAGGCAAACCATCGCTCGCTTGCCCTGGAACTGCCGGGAGTTCGACGGCAGCGCCGCACAAATGCCCGATTGGTGTGGGGATCACAAGCGCGCAGGAAGTTATCGGCGCCGACTTTTCATCCTTCGCCCGCTCGTCTACCAGTGGACCTGTCATGTTGAGCCGACCCGAACGATGATCGATAGATCGACCGCAATAGGGCGAACCGCGCGCGGGTTCGCGACGCTCCTGCTTGCCGCCGCCGTCGCGGTGTCCACTTCGCTGAGCGCCTTCGCGCAAGGCGTGCCGGTGGTGCGCGACGCCGAGATCGAGGCGCTGGTGCGCGACTATGCCCGACCGATCTTCAAGGCGGCGGGCCTTGCCAATGACGGGATCGACATCGTTCTCGTCAACGACCAGAGCTTCAATGCGTTCGTGACCGGCCGCCGCCTGTTCATCAACACCGGCGCGCTGGTGACGGCCGAGACGCCGAACGAGATCATCGGCGTCATCGCGCACGAGGCCGGCCATATTGCCGGCGGCCACCAGCAGAAGCTGCGCGATCAACTCGATCGCGCCAAGACCATGGCCATCATCGCCACGTTGCTCGGGGCGGGCGCGATCGTGGCCGGCGCCACCACCAACAGCCGCGGCCTTGCCGGCGCCGGCATGGGCGTCGCCGCCGGCGGCGGCGAGATGGCGCAGCGCAGCATCCTTGCTTATCAGCGCGGCGAAGAAATCACCGCCGACCGCTCGGCGATCACCTACCTCAATGCCACCGGCCAGTCCGGCATGGGCATGCTGAAGACCTTCGGGCGCTTCCAGAGCGCGCTTTCGCTGTCGGGCACCCAGCTCGATCCTTACCGGATCAGCCATCCGATGCCCCGGGAGCGCATCGCCAATCTCGAGGTGCTGGTCAAGGCTAGCCCATATGTCAGCCAGGTCGACGCGCCTACGCTGCAGCAGCGGCATGACATGATGCGCATCAAGATCGCGGCCTATATGCAAGGCCAGGCGGCCGTGGCGCGGCTGATGCGCAAGAACCCGACCAGCCTTGCCTCGCGCTATGGCGACGCGCAGCAGACCTATCTCTACGGCAATCCTGGCGCCGCGCTGACGAAAACCGCGGCCCTGATCAAGGAACAGCCGAAGAACCCCTATTTCCAGGAACTGCGCGGCGACATCCTGATGAAGGCCAACAGGCCCAAGGACGCCGCGGATGCCTATGCCAAAGCGGCGAGCCTCGACGCGGCGCGGTCCGGCTTGCTGCTGGTCTCGCTCGGCCAGGCGCTGATGGCGGTCGGCACGCCGGACTCAATCAACAAAGCGGTGGCGCAGCTCAACAGCGGGATCGGGCGCGACAAGGAAAACGCCGTAGCCTACCGCTATCTGGCTCAAGCCTATGGCGAATTGGGGCAAATCCCGGCCGCCGACCTTGCGACGGCGGAGGGCCATTTCTATTCGGCCGACTATAAGAACGCGAAGATCTTCGCCATGCGCGCTCAACAGAAATTGAAACGCGGCGAGCCCCGCTGGCTTCGCGCGCAGGATATCATAAACTACACGCCATCTAACAAACTCAAGTGAACCTCCCGACCGCGCGCGGCGACCAGGTTGGACCGGGACAGGCAGAAGGAACTGATCATGAACAAGGCAATCCTGCTCGGCAGCGCCGGCGTGGCGGTAGCGCTCGGCATGCTGGCATTCGGCTTCGTGGCAGGAAGCCCGCAGGCCGCTAAGGCCGACACGACGCAAGCCATCCAGGTCGCCTCGGCGGACAGCAAGATTGACCGCAAGGAGGTCGAAGGCATCATCCGCGACTATCTGCTGAAAAACCCCGAGGTCCTGCTCGAGGTTCAGGACGCGCTCGAGGCCAAGCAGAAGGAAGAGCAGCGGCTCGCCGCACTCGGCGTCATCAAGGATGCGAAGGACGAGATCTTCAACTCCACGTTCGACGGCGTGGTCGGCAACCCGAAGGGCAAAGTCACCATCGTCGAGTTCTACGACTACAATTGCGGCTTCTGCAAACGCGCCATTGAGGACATGAAGGCGCTGACCAAGGCCGATCCGGACCTGCGCTTCGTGCTCAAGGAGTTTCCAATCCTCAGCCCGGATTCGCAAAAGGCCAGCGTGGTCTCGATGGCCTTCCATCTGATGATGCCGGAGAAGTACAGCGAGTTCCACACTGCGCTGCTCGGCAGCCAGGGCCGTGCCACCGAATCCACCGCCATGAAGGTCGCTGTTTCGCTGGGTGCCGACGAGGCGAAGCTGCGCGAGAAGATGAAGGATCCGAGCATCAACGAAGCGCTCTCGCGCACCTATGATCTCGCCACCAAGCTGTCGATCACCGGCACGCCGTCCTATGTGGTCGGCAATGAGGTGGTGTTCGGCGCGCTCGGACAGCAGGTTCTGGCGGAGAAGATCGAGCAGGCCAAGAGCGCGCTCTAGGTTTGGGCATGGTCTTTTCCGAAAACCGCTGCACAGTTTTCGGGATCATGCTCTAAGCGATTGCGAGTCGCGATAACAGGCGGTTTTCCGCCTGTTGTGGACAGCGAAAGAACGTACTTGCGCTCTTTTCGCGGGCGGATATGCCCATTATAGAGGTCCGGCGCGCCGGCTTGAGGCCGGCGCCGAAGAGGTCGGCATATTTGAAAACGATTTTCGTCCTGAACGGTCCCAATCTCAATGCACTCGGCAAGCGCGAGCCGGGGATCTATGGCGGCAAGACGCTTGCCGCCATCGCCGAGGATTGCAAGGCCGCCGGCACGGCGCTCGGGCTCGAGATCGATTTTCGTCAGTCCAATCACGAAGGTGATCTCGTCGACTGGATCCAGGAAGCCGGTGAAAAGGCCGCAGGCATCGTCATCAATCCCGGGGCCTACAGCCATACCTCGATTGCCATTCACGACGCCATCCGCGCGATCGCGCCGCTGCCCGTCGCTGAAGTCCATCTTTCCAATATCCACGCGCGGGAGCCTTTCCGCCACGTCTCCATGGTCGCGCCGGTCGCTGTCGGCATGATCTGCGGGTTCGGGCCACTCGGCTATACGCTTGCGCTGCAGGCACTGGCGGCGCGCCTGTGACCGGCTCCCAAACAGAAGGCTCGAAAATGTCGATAAAGAAGAACGGTGTTGACCAGCAGCTGATCCGCGACTTGGCGGGCATACTGAACGACACCAACCTGACCGAGATCGAGGTCGAGCTCGGCGATCTGAAAGTGCGCGTGTCGCGTCAGTCTCAGGCCGTCCACGCGGTCGCTGCTCCGCTTCCTATGCCGTCCGCGGCGGTTACCGGGCCGGCTCAGGCGGTAGCGGCCGCGCCCGCGACGGCAGCCGATCCTTCCAAGAACGCCGTGCCCTCGCCGATGGTCGGCACCGCCTATCTCGCGCCCTCGCCCGACGCCAAGGCGTTCATCGAGATCGGCCAGAAGGTGAAGGAAGGCCAGACGCTGCTCATCATCGAAGCGATGAAGACGATGAACCAGATTCCCTCGCCGCGCGCCGGCACGGTGACGGCGATCCTGATCGAGGACGCCCAGCCGGTCGAATACGGCATGCCGCTCGTGGTCATCGAGTAGAGCCGGGAACAGCGGGCAGATGTTCCAAAAAATCCTCATCGCCAATCGCGGCGAAATCGCGCTTCGGGTGCTGCGCGCCTGCAAGGAGCTCGGCATCCAGACGGTGGTGGTCCATTCGACGGCCGATTCCGACGCCATGCATGTGCGGCTTGCCGACGAAAGCGTCTGCATCGGCCCGCCGCCGTCACGCGAAAGCTATCTCAACATTCACCAGATCGTCGCCGCTTGCGAGATCACCGGCGCCGATGCCGTGCACCCGGGCTACGGCTTCCTGTCAGAAAACGCCAAGTTCGCCGATATCCTCGCCGCCCATAACATCACCTTCATCGGCCCTTCGGGCGACCATATCCGCATCATGGGCGACAAGATCGAAGCCAAGCGCACGGCAAAGCGCCTCGGCATCCCGGTGGTGCCTGGTTCGGACGGCGCGATCAGCGACGAGAAGGAAGCAAAGCGCATTGCCGCCGCGATCGGCTATCCGGTGATCATCAAGGCTTCGGCCGGCGGCGGCGGCCGCGGCATGAAGGTCGCCCGCACCGAAGCCGACCTCGAAGTGGCGCTGCAGACCGCCAGATCCGAAGCCGGCGCTGCCTTCGGCGACGACGCCGTTTACATCGAGAAATATCTGGAAAAGCCGCGCCATATCGAATTGCAGGTGTTCGGCGACGGCGCCGGACGCGGCGTGCATTTCGGCGAGCGCGACTGCTCGCTGCAACGCCGCCACCAGAAGGTGTGGGAG
>NZ_RZSN01000248.1:0-6255 GCF_003997315.1 Mesorhizobium sp. M1A.F.Ca.IN.020.04.1.1 | reverse complement strand
GGATCGGACGGTCGCCGCTGTTGGCGACCTTGAGCATCACCGTCGGCAGGCCCTTGTTCAGCTCGATGTCGCCCTTTGCCGTGATGACTTCGCCGGGGATCATCGCAGCCTCACAGCACGCCGAAGGCAAGGCCCGCGCCGACCGTCGCGCAGGCGGCGCCGGCAAGACGCGCCAGGGCGCGGAAGCGGAGCCCAAGTCCGAGCGCGGCCGCGATGCCGATGCCATGAAGAAGCGCCGTCGCCACGGCGAAACCCGCCATATATTCGAGGCCGCCGGCATTCTCCGGCACTTCAGTGCCATGCGCATGGCCGTGGAATAGGGCGAACAGGCCGATGATGGCCACACCCGCCGAGACCGGCAGGTCGACCGCCAGCGCCACCAGCAACCCGAGGGCAACGACCGAAGCGAGGATACCAGGCTCGACGAAAGGCACCGGCACCTGCAGCATGCCGAGTGCTGCGCCCGCCACCATCACGCCGACGAAGGCGAGCGGCCATGCCCACACCGCCTTGCCGCCTTTCATCGCCGCCCACAGGCCGACCGCGATCATGACGGTCATATGGTCGAGGCCCGACAGCGGGTGCATGAAGCCCGTCGTGAAGGACGAGGTCGTGCCGACGCCGACATGGGCGTAAGCCGGCATCGCCGCCGCCAGGAAAAGAATCGTGGCAAGCGCGGTGCGTTTCGTCGAAGCGGAAATCATGGGCGGGTCCTCTTCAAATTGCCGACTCAGGCGGCCTTGCGGGGGCCGCAGCCCCCGGCCTTGAGCACGCGCTTGGTCGAGGCCGGGTATTTTTTCAACTTTGCCGCCGGCCGAATCGGCCGCGGCGCGAAATTGCCGCCGCAGTTCGGGCAGACACCGCCGAGAACATTTTGCGCACAATCGGCGCAGAAGGTGCATTCGAAGGTGCAGATCAGCGCATCCGCCGCCTCCGGCGGCAGATCCTTGTCGCAGCATTCGCAATTGGGTCTGAGTTCCAGCATTGGATCCTCCTCACCGGATCGGTTCGTGCACGGTCACCAGCTTGGTGCCGTCGGGAAATGTCGCCTCGACCTGGACATCGTGGATCATCTCGGCAATGCCGTCCATGACCTGGGCGCGCGTGACGACATGGGCGCCGGCCTCCATCAGCTCGGCCACCGTGCGGCCGTCGCGGGCGCCCTCGACGACGAAATCGGTGATCAGCGCGATCGCCTCGGGGTGGTTGAGCTTGACGCCGCGTTCCAGTCGTCTGCGCGCCACGATCGCCGCCATGGCGATCAGCAGCTTATCCTTTTCACGCGGCGTCAGGTTCATGCGTCTTCTCGGTAATCAAGATCAAAGTATTCGAAGGTCAAAGTGACCATAATTTGGGCAGGCCAGCCCGTCCGTTGAGCAGCTCGACGAGCGGAATCAGCCGCTTGCGGAGCTGGTAGCCGTCGCCGGCGGTGAGCCTCGCAAGAAGCTTGCCAGATTGCCCGACGCTCCAGAAACTGGCGCCACCCTGATCACCGATGATCGCGCGGGCAGGTTCCAGCAGGGTTTCCGCACGCGGGGAGACGAGAAGCATCGTTGCACTTGCAAGCGCGCCGCCGGTCACGGCCTGGCGCTGGAGGCCGGCCGCGATATCCGGGCCGATACGAAAGTCCTCGGCGTGGATGAGCCTGCCACCCTGGCGAACCCGCCAGCGGTCATGGAAATTGCCCAGGACCGTCCGTTCGCCCATCGCAAGCCGGCCGAACAGCGTCGCCTCCAGGAGCAGCGCCTCGGCCCCGACCGCCAGCTCGACATGCAGCGCGCGGGCAAAGACCGCGCGGTTGAAAACGATGGTTTCCTGCGGCAGCCAGGCAATGCTGCCGCCGGCGCCAACCGTGAGGCTGACCTTCGTCTCGGCCCGGTCGGATGCGGCGCGATAGATCTTCTCGCAGGCCTGGGTGGTGATCGATGCCGAGGCGCCCTCGCCGACCTCGATCTCCCAGCCAAGCCGGTCGCCGCCGGTCAGCCCACCGGCCGTGTTGATCAGCACGGCCTCGAGCGGGTCGCCTTGCACCGCCGGCATGCGAATCTTCGCCGATCCGTCCTGATAGAGACGTTGAAGGCGGGTCCTGCCGCCGCTCTTGCCGCAGAAAAGCCTGCCTCGCCCGGCAACACGTTGCGCGGCAGGCAGCGAAATCAGGATATCGTCGATCGTGTCCACGGCGCCAACGTTAAGCACTCCACCGGCTTTGTCGATATATAGCTTGTTGCTTGACATCGTTTCGGTTTCTATAGAGGGAGCCACCTTGGAGCGGTCACACGGATTCCTGGCGAGGTAAGGGGCGACGACGTTTGTGAATCCGGGGACACAGGGGCGCTGATCAGTTGGCGTCGGAAAACGACAGGGGAAGGAACCGAATGGCTGACCAGCTGACGACCGAAATCATCGAAAAGATCAAAGCGCATGCCGAACCTGGCGGCGAAGAAATCACGCCGAGCACGGATCTCAACACGCTGGGGATCCATTCGCTGGAATTGACCGAGATCATCTTCGATCTCGAGGAGAAGTACGGCATCGAGATCGAGATGAACACGGTCGACGCCTGGAGCAACCTCAAGAACGTCGGCGACATGGTCGAGGCGGTTCGCGAACTGATCGCGAAAAAAGCCTGACTGCATGCTCAAGCGCGTCGTCATCACCGGCATTGGCGGAATATGCGGGCTCGGCAACGATGTGCCGGCGATCTGGGACGCCATGCGCGCCGGCCGCTCGGCAATCGGCCCGATCGACAATCCTTCGCTGCATGACCTGAAGGTCAAGGTCGGTTCCGAAATCAAGGCGTTGCCCGATCACGGCATCGACCGCAAGCAGGTGGTGTCGATGGACCGCTTCAGCCTGCTGGCGGTGATCGCCGCACGCGAAGCGATGCGGCAGTCCGGACTCGTCGCGCATACCGACAACACCTATCGGATGGGTGCCGTTGTCGGCGTCGGCGTCGCCGGCTTCGAGACGATCGAGGAAAATTACCGCGCGATCCTGATCGAGGGGCGCAACCGCGCCGCTATCTTCACCGTGCCGAAGGTTATGCCGGGCGCGGCCGCCGGCCAGGTCAGCATGAGTCTCGGCCTGCGCGGACCCGTGTTCGGCGTCACTTCGGCCTGCGCGTCGGCCAATCATGCCATCGCCTCGGCCGTCGACCAGATTCGGCTCGGCCGCGCCGACGTCATGGTCGCCGGCGGCACCGAGGCGCCGCTGGTCTGGGGCGTGCTCAAGGGCTGGGAGGCGCTGCGCGTGCTCTCGCCCGACACCTGCCGGCCGTTCTCTGCCGACCGCCAGGGCCTGTCGCTCGGCGAAGGCGCCGGCATGGCGGTGCTGGAAAGCTACGACCACGCAATGGCGCGCGGCGCCACTATCCTTGCCGAGATCGCCGGCGCGGGCCTCTCGGCCGATGCCTCCGACATCGTCGCGCCGACCGTCGAGGGACCGGAAGCGGCGATGCGCTTCTGCCTGGTGGATGCAGGGCTCAATCCCGAGGACGTCGACTATCTCAATGCGCATGGCACCGGCACCAAGGCCAACGACCAGATCGAGACCGCGGCGATCAAACGCGTCTTCGGCGAGCACGTGAGCGCACTCTCGGTCTCCTCGACCAAGTCGATGCATGCGCATTGCCTTGGCGCCTCGGGCGGGCTGGAGATGATCGCCTGCGTCATGGCGATCCGCGACGCCATCGTGCCGCCGACTGTCAATTTCCGCGAGCCAGACCCTGAATGCGATCTCGACGTGACGCCGAATGTGGCGCGCGAGCGCAAGGTGCGCGCAGCACTGAGCAACAGCTTTGCCTTCGGCGGCACCAATGCCGTGCTGGCCTTCAAGGCGATCTGAGACGGGCGATCTGAGACGGGCGACCCGGCACGGGCTTTCGCCGGCGCCGGACGCGTTCTCATCCTTGCGGGTGCTTTGGTTGACTGACCGTGCACGGCAGGTCGATTGGCGGCCATATTGATCCCAGAGGGCCGGGGTCCTAAGTCTTGCCCACCCGCCACGCGCGCCGCCACGCGCCCATCCGCATCCGGAGCCCCGATGACCGACCTGTCCGCCTTTCCGATCGCCAAGCGCTGGCCGGCCAAGCATCCCGATCGCCTGCAGCTCTATGCATGGCCGACGCCCAACGGCGTGAAGATTTCGATCGCGCTGGAGGAGATCGGCCTGGCTTATGAGCCGCATCCGGTCGACATCGGCAAGAACGAGAGCTGGACGCCGGAATTCCTGTCGCTCAACCCGAACGGCAAGATACCGGCGATCATCGATCCGAACGGGCCCGGCGGCAAGCCGATCGGGCTGTTCGAATCCGGCGCCATCCTGCTCTACCTCAGCGACAAGACCGGCAAGCTGATCCCGGCCGATCCCATCCGCCGCTACGAGACGATCCAGTGGGTGTTCTTCCAGATGGCCGCGATCGGCCCGATCTTCGGACAGGTCGGCTTCTTCAACAAATTCGCCGGGCGCGAGATCGCCGACAAGCGCCCGCTGGAGCGGTATCGCGACGAGTCGCGGCGCCTCATCGGCGTCCTGGAAACGCGGCTCAAGGGCCGGCAATGGATCATGGATGACGAGTTCACCATCGCCGACGTCGCGACGCTGGGCTGGGTGCGCAATCTGATCGGCTTCTACGAAGCGCGCGATCTGGTCGGCTTCGACGATTTCCCCGGTGTCGCGGCATGGCTGGAGCGCGGCCTCGCACGGCCCGCCGTGCAGAGGGGCCTGACTATCCCGGTCAGGAGCTGAGTCGCTCTATTTGGGCTTGGCCTTGGCGCCGCCTCGGCCGAGCACGGATGCGGCAAGCCGCGCGGTGGCCACCACCGCGCCGGTCGCCACGCTTGCCACAGTGCGGATCGGCCCCGACCTTGCCGCTGGCTTATGAGGTTTGGCCGCCTTCGCGGGGGCCTTGTGCGCCGTGCCGGGCACGACCTTCTTGGGCGCCGCCTTGCCGAAGCTTGGCTTGGCGTCCTTGGAGCGCTCGGCGGTCGCCGGAGCGGCACCAGCTCTGGATTGATTGGCTCTGCTTCTTGCAGGCGCGGGTTTTCTGGTCTTGGTTGCCATAAGACGGTTCCCTGTTATCGCGCAATTCCGGAAACCGTTACACACTTTCCTGGAATCGCGTCAGTGCCGGACAATTCGGGTCATGGAGATAACGACCTGTAAATCTTAAGGTTCCCGCCCGAAAATGGTGAAAATTGAGCAGGTTAACCAATCACCAGGTCGGCCTCCCGGCGACGCGCCAGCACGCGCTCGATATTGGGCATGTCGTTGGAGGCGATCCAGGCGCGGGCGTCCTCGTCGGACTTGCCATGGCCGCGCCAGCGCTCCATCAGCCGGCGCTCGAGCTCGTCGCGCGGGACATCGACGAAAATGGTGAAATCGAACAGCTCTGCCAGCCGCGACCACGGCTCCTCGTCGAGCAGCAGATAGTTGCCCTCGACCAGGATGAACTTGGTGTCGGCGGAAATGATCTCGGCGGCGGCGCGCGAGAGTTCGATGGTGCGGTCGAAGACCGGAATGGCAATGTCCGGCTCGCCGGAGCGGATCCGCTTCAAAAGCGTCTCGAAGCCGGCAAAATCGAAGGTTTCCGGCGCCCCTTTTCGCGCGCGCAGGCCGCGCCGGTTCAGCACGATGTCGTCATAGTGGAAGCCGTCCATCGGCACGACTTCGGACGTGCCCTCCGGCAGCAATTCATGCAGCCTGCCCGATATGGTCGACTTGCCGGCTCCCGGCGGGCCGGCAATGGCAACGACGAAACGCTTGGCCTTGCCGGCGCGCTTGAAGATGGCGGCAGTGATATGGGCTAAGTCAGACATCAGCGCCTCTTTGCTAGCGACTCCGGCCGCATCTTGGCGGCACCGGGGAGAAATTTCAAACGGTTATAAGGCTCTGCCGCGCGCCCTTGAGATCGGTCGGCATCCTCTGGCGGAGCAAGGGTTTCAGGCGGGTACGGAACGGCTGATGCGCAGGAAGTCGCCGTCGAACGGTATCTCCTTCGCTGAGCCATTCTGGGCAAGGATGCGCAGTCGATCGGTCGCTTGTTCCAAGCCGCTTGGCGGTTCGACGTCGGCTGCCGGAACCGCGCCGATGACGTGGCGGAAGGAGACGCTGCGCCCTTCGGCAAGCGCGAAGGCCGTCGCCACGCCTTCATGCTTCAGCCAGTTGTCGCCGAGCGAGGCGGCGTGGCCGACCGCGGCGCGGCCGTCCTCGATGCCAAGCACGCCGACATGGCGGCCGCTCCAGGGCGCATAGGCG
>NZ_RZSN01000247.1:0-6275 GCF_003997315.1 Mesorhizobium sp. M1A.F.Ca.IN.020.04.1.1 | reverse complement strand
GCGCGGTCGCGTGTGGGACGTCCTCGCCCTGACAGGTCGACGGACGAGCCTCACGGGTGCGTTGGCAGAGGCGGCCGCGGCTCAATTTGACTGGCCGCAGGTGACCCTTGACCGCGCCCGCGACGAGCGGGTGCTCATCGACGAACTAGAGGCTCATGCTCGAAACAAGGGCGGTCTGCTCATCGTCATCGACGAACTCGGGAAGTTCCTCGAGCATGCAACGGGTTCTGCCGGCGACGTCCATATTCTGCAGGATCTCGCCGAGCGGGCGGCACGCTCGAACGGCCGTCTGGTGGTCGTCGGGATCTTGCATCAATCCTTCGAACAATACGCCAACCGGCTGAGCCGCATAGCTCGGAACGAGTGGGCGAAGGTGCAGGGCCGATACCAGAACGTACCCTTCGTCGCGCAGGCAGACGAAGTTGCGGCGCTCATAGCCCGAGCAATCGGCAGCGACCACGCGCCGGTAACAGCCAAGGCGATCGCCGCGCGGACGGCGGAAGCGATTTCGCATCGACGTCCGGTCGACGTTGCGGGCCTTACCGAAGTGCTGACCCAAACGTGGCCGCTGCACCCGGTCTCGGCGCTGTTGCTCGGACCGGTATCACGTCAGAGGTTTGCGCAGAACGAGCGGAGTGTTTTCGGGTTTCTCTCGTCGTCCGAGCCCCACGGATTTCAGGCCCATCTGGCACGAACCGAAGTGGGTACGAACGCATGGTACGGACCCGATCAGCTTTGGGATTATCTCGTCGCCAATTTCGGCAGCGCCTTGTCGGTTGGCCCCGAAAGCAATCGGATGACACTGGCCATGGAGGCGGTCGACAAAGCAGCGCTCTTCGGCCCGTTGGCAGCAAAGCTGGCCAAGGCCTCGGCGGTGGTCGAGCTGTTCAGGAACGGCTCTGGACTGGCGGTTGTCGACGACATCCTTTCGCTCTGCGCTCCGGAAGCCAAGAAGGCAGAGGTCGCCGCTGCGATTGACGAACTGGTCAATCGTGCGATCCTCATCCGACAGCCGCGGCTTGGCGGTTACGCTCTATTCGCCGGAAGTGATTTCGACCTCGACGAGGCCATCGCCAAGGCCGCACTGAAGCTCGACGCCGATGTACTCGCAGATCTGCCATCGCGCTTGGGTGTGGGCCCGATCGCAGCCAAGAGCCACTATTTTTCGACCGGGGCGTTGCGTACGTTCGACGCCGTCATCCAATTCGCCGACGAAAGTCCTCAAAGCCCTGCAGCCTGGGCCAAGCGGGCCGCTGCGTCGCTGGCAAAGACAAAACGGCGTTCAGTAGGCCTGCTCGTCATGCTTCTTCCCGACCCTCGGAGCTTCGACGCGCCGGTCAAAGTCGCAGCAAAGCAGCTCAGCATTGAGCTCGAGAATCTGGGAGTCCTCGCCGGCGTGGCGGCGAGCGAGCAGGTCTATCTGCTGAGGGACCACGCGACGGACCTCTACGCCCTTGATCGCATCGAAGAGACACATCCACAGCTGGAGGGTGACCGGATCGCCCGCAGAGAGCTCTCGGCGCGGAAAGCATTGATCGCAGAGATTGTGAGAAGCGATCTCCTCAAAGCCTTCGCATCGGCACGCTGGTGGTTGTTCGGTGACAGCGCAAAGGACTCCACCGGCAAGAAACTCGAGGGTAAGGAGCTGACGGTCATCGCGTCGGCGCTTGCAACCGCCGCTTTCAGCAGCGCCCCAGTCATTCAATCAGAGTTGCTGTACCGAGATAAGCCCTCGACCGCGGCCATGGCCGGCCTGCGGACATTGATGCATGCCATGGTGTCGAAGGCGGACCTACCTGACCTTGGGATTGAGAACTACCCCGTCGAGCGCGGACTCTACCTCACGATCGTGCGGCCATTGGGCCTTCATCGGCAGGACGAGAAGGGGGTATGGCGCTTCGCCGATCCTGCCAACGACGATGCGGGCAAAACATTGAGGCCTGCTTGGTCGGAGCTCGGCGAGAAGCGCGTCAACCTTGCAGAACTCTTCGATAAGTGGGCTGCCAGGCCATACGGCATCAAACGAGGCGTCATGCCGGTCCTTGTGTTGTCGTATCTGCTGGCGCACCGAAATGCGGTCGCGGTTTACGTCGACGGCGTTTTCCAGCCTGCCATCGACGACATCGTGGCTGACCGCATCCTTCAGGATCCCGCTGCGATCGAGTTTCGCCGAATTTCGCGATCGAAGCGCGACGAAGCGTTCGTTCGTCAGCTTGCCGCGCTTCTCTCAACAGAAGCGAACCCCGTTGAAGCGAAGGCGCTTCCGGTCGCGTCGGCACTCTATCAACGCTTTCACGCGCTCCCGCTGTGGGCGCAGCGCACGCAGATGCTCCCCGACAAAGTCCGCAAGGTCCGCGACATCGTGCTCAAGGCAAGCGATCCGGAGGCGCTGTTGTTTTCGGACCTCGCGGTGGCGCTCGACGGCGAGCCCGACCCTGGTGTGAGCGTCGTGACCTCTCTCACCAAGGCCGAGCATGCCTATCCGAAAATGCTTCACGCTCTTCGCAAGAGCCTTGCGGAGCATCTGGGTGTCGACGCCGAGACGTTCGAAGGCATCGGCCCGCGGTCCTCGACCGCGTCAGGAGTGTCGGCTGAGCTGCGGGTGGACGCGTTCATCATGCGTTCCGGCGCGTTCGAGGGCGGTGATGGTGACATCGAAGGGCTTGCAAGCTTGCTCGTCCACAAGCCGCCGCGCAACTGGTCCGACCGCGAGCAGGAACAGGCCATGTTCGAACTGGCCAAGCTCTGCCTGCGGTTCCGCGAGGCGGAAACCTTCGCCGCGGTCCGGGGCCGCTCACCCACGTCGCAGGCGATATCCGTGATGGTGGGCCTCGATCCGAAGGAGAAGCCTCTCTTCCACGCTTTCCAGGTGTCGAAGCAGGAGCTTGCGGCAGCAGACAAAGCGGCGGACGATCTAATGGCGCAGCTCCGCGAGAAAGGGATGAGGCCTGCCGTCGAGCTCGCCGCCCTGGCGCGTATCGTAGAACGCCTTTCTGACGGCAAGGGGATGGAGCCGACATGACCGCTGCGATGCGTGAACGTCATATCCTTGGAATTTCAGGCGGGCGGGATAGTGCCGCCCTGGCTGTGCATATGCGGCAGACCCGGCCGGACCTCGATCTCGAGTACTTCTTCACCGATACCGGCAAAGAGCTGGACGAAGTCTATTCGTTTCTGGACAAGCTGGAGGGCTTCTTGGGGAAGACGATCACCAGGCTCAATCCGGACCGAGATTTCGACTTCTGGCTCAAGGAGTACAATCACTTCTTGCCCTCGCCCAAGACTCGGTGGTGCACACGGCAGCTTAAGCTTCGGCCCCTCGAGCGTTGGCTACGCGACGATCTCGGTGCGGGCGTGACAGTCCATTCGTACGTGGCTATCCGCGCCGATGAACCCAGCCGTGAGGGGTATCAGGCGACGCATGGCAACATGCAGGTCCACTTCCCTCTACGGGAAGCCGGTATCAATCGGGCAGGGGTGATCGAGATGCTCGAGAGCGCTGGGCTCGGCGAGCCCGAGTACTATCGGTGGCGGACGCGGTCTGGCTGCACCTTTTGTTTTTTCCAGCAAAAAATCGAGTGGGTGCGGTTGATGAGGGAGCACCCTGATGCGTTCGAAGAAGCCAAGGGCTACGAAAAAACCGCACGTGATCACGGCTCGCCATTCACGTGGAGCCAGGGTGAGGGGCTAGACGAGCTCAGTGCTCCCGCGCGGGTCGAACAGATCGAGCGCGAGTTCGAGCAGCGTCGGGAGCGACTTCTGGTTCGGCGCCGCGTGAATCCGCTCGCAGGCAGTCAAGTGCCCACCATTGATGACGTTTACGGCATCGATGAAGCCTCGGCAGGGTGTGTCATCTGTCATAAGTGATCGGTCGAAGCAGCATCTCTGCTCGGCAGTTGTTTGCAGCCGAATTCCAGGAGCATGCGCAGTCCGGAGGCTCTGCCGCAGATCGAAGCCTGCGACCATTGCTCTCTGCGACCGACCGGTCGGTCGCTTTAAGTCAGCGAAGCAAGATGCCATCGATGTAGATGTTGCGCACCCAGGATTCATGCGGACACCACTGCTCGGATTTGCGCGAAGATAGTCCGCTACGTCTTCCAGAGTGGAGAGCGCGACCGGGTGCACATTCGACCCGAATTCGTGGCAGGCGAAGAGTCCATCGGAACCACGTTCCACACGCCCCCGTACGATGCCGCCGACGATGCGTTCAATTCTCGCTACCGGCATCGCTATCCCTTTGCCGTTTGACAGCGCGTTTCGCCATGCAGCGAGTCTGGCGCCGGCTTCCGCCTCGTCAAGAGGATGCTAATATTCTGCAGAAGACCGGCCGATAACCCGCCGCTGGGTGTGGGCATCGACCTTGCGGGCTCCCGTCTCAAATCATTCCCCACGCCCGGAACCGTCCCCTGCCCGTCATTTCGCGCAGGCTGAGCTCGCCGACCAGATTCAGCGCACCCTGCTTCGAGACTTTCAGACCGTCCTGGATCATGCCGGTCGAGACGATCGGGCGGGCCAGCACCAGCTCGATCAGGTCCGAAAGTTTTGAGCTTGCACGTCGCTCACGCAGCCGCCGCTCCATCTGTTTTTTTACCAGCATCAGCCGATCGTGCTCCTTCAAACCAGCAAGCGCTGCTTCCTGGATGGCGTCGACAAACGCCAACAACCGGTTGCTTCGAGTCCGTTCTCGCCGGCGCTCCCGCGGAATGTGCTTGGCGCCGAGATGCAATGAGGCCAGATGGCCCGCGGCAAGCCCTTCCTGCCGCAGCAGCGCAGCGACGAGCAGCGGCCCGAGCCAGGCGGCATGCTGCAGCACTTCGATCTCGGACCAGGCATCGAGCAGGATCGCCCCGCGCAGGAGCGCCGGCAGCTCCCGCGTGTCAGCAATGACGTCCTGCCATTCGGCCAGGCGCGCGTCCTCGTCCCAGTCGAGATCGTAGACCAGCGCCGGTCGCTCCGAATGCGACATCGTCTCCTTGCGGGCCGCCACCGCCCCACCATCCAGCACCTTGGCAGCGCGATCGAGCACGGCGTCGATCGCCGCAAACTCGTCTGCGAGCGGATCCGGCTCGTCCGTCTCAAGCGGCGCATCAGGGTCCAGCTCCAGCGCCGTACTCCCCTCCCCTTTCCGGCCAACTTCCCACGGCGCCGCCGCGCCGCCACGGCCAGTCAGCTGCCGCAGTCCATCGCGGCCGAGCGCCCAATCAGGAGCGCGGCCAAAGATCTGGCGGCGGGCACGGAGCACGGCATGCGCGCGGGTGAGCTCGTGGGTCGGCGCTCGGACATCCATGTGCGCGTCGTGCAGCACCAGGTCCTCGAGGTGGACGAGCTCGCCCTCGAGCCAAAGTGCAGCGGTTGCGTCAGCAAAATTCTGCCGCTCGATCCAGCCCTCACGAATGGGAGAGCGGAACAGCCGCTCGTCGAGACGCGCCAACAGCTCGGTGGCGCGGGCAACCGGCCCGATCAGGGTTTCCAGGGGAAGCTTTGCCAGCGCGTAAGCCATTGATTTCATGGTAGCTGATTCGCGTTAGTCAAGCTAACTTGCATTTAAGTTGACTTGCAGGGGATTTTCTCCGACGCGCTTTTCACTATCGATAAGTAACCCTTATCGATAGTGAGTTGGTTCACCGGTTGACTAACCCCGCTTTTGGCTCTATCGTCGCCCAAAACACCGATCGCCGGGCCAGGGCACGCTGCGCTCGACCACAGGCCCAATTTTCCCGGAGCACGCCGTCATGACCATCACCGTCAAGGTTGCCGAAGCCAAGACCCATCTGTCGGAGCTCCTGGCCAAGGTCGAGGCCGGCGAGGAGGTGATCATTTCCCGCGGCAACGATCCGATCGCCAAACTCAGCAGGATCCGCAAGGATACCGACCTCGCCGCCCTGATCGAAGAGGTCCGCGCCGCCCGGGCCCGCGCCAAGCCTGTCACCACCGAGGAGATTCTGGCTTGGAAGCACGAGGGGCACCGCTACTGATGTCCTTGATCCTCGATGCGTCCATCGCCGCCGCCTGGCTGCTGCCGGAAGAGCACAGTCAGGCCGCCGAGGCGCTGGTAGGGGGACTTGGCGGCCCCTGCCCCGTGCCATCCCTATTCTGGCACGAAATCCGCAGCATCCTGCTTGTCGCCCGGCGACGCGGGCGCATCCACGACGGCGAGGCGCTCGCCGCGCTCGGCCGGCTGCGGCGCCTGCCGCTGGAAGATGCCGGTCCGGGCGCGGATGCCAGCGTCATGGCGCTCGCCGAGGCTCATGGGCTGAGCGCCTACGATGCAGTCT
>NZ_RZSN01000246.1:0-6309 GCF_003997315.1 Mesorhizobium sp. M1A.F.Ca.IN.020.04.1.1 | reverse complement strand
CTCCCCGTCCCCAACGACCGGGTTTTAGGAGCCGGCCCTGTCCCCGGGCCGGCTCCGCTTTTTTTGCCGCCGCCTGCGGGCCTTTCTCGTAACGGCAGACCGGAGCACTGTGGCCGTTTATTTTTGGATGGACGGCGATGCTGGAAATCCCTGACGACCGCTGCGAGCGCGCCAAGCTGTTCAAGGCGATAGACGACGCCTTCAAGGCGGGCGATTTCGATGGGCTTGGCAAGGCGCTCGGCGGCTCCGCGCAATGGTACGACGAGAGGATGCCGTTCGAGCTCGGCCTCGGCCATCCCTTGGAATACGCGATCTATTGGAGCCCGGCCGGCTTCATCGTCACGCTGCTTGATGCAGGCTCGAATCCGAATTACGAGGATCCCGCCGGCTTCCCGTCGATCATCGCCGCGCTATCCACCGAGCGGCCGGACAGGCTGCAGCTTATCCAGATCCTGCTCGAGCAGGGCGCCGACCCGAACATGCGCGGGGTCAACGACTGGACGCCTCTGCATTACGCCGTGGCGCAGCGCGACGCCGAGGCAATCCGCCTGCTGCTGGCGTCGGGCGCGGATCCGTCGCTCAGGACGCGCATCGATGATTGTGAAACCGCCCTGGAAGGGTGCAGACCGCGCCGGTTTCGAAGCGGGGGCGTCGCTGCTGCGTCAGGCAATGTCCCGACGCAGTGAATAAGGTCGCGGGCGAAGCGGCGGACTGAACCGCTGTCACAGCTCCTTCAATCCGGTCTTGAAGCGCCTGCCGTTGGCGACATAGTGCGCGGCCGAGACCCGCAGCCTCTCGATTGCCGCGTCATCCAGCACCCTTATCGCCTTGGCGGGCGAGCCGACGATCAGCGAATTGTCCGGGAAAACCTTGTTTTCCGTCACCAAAGCGCCGGCGCCGACCAGCGAATTCTTGCCGATCCTCGCGCCGTTGAGCACGATGGCGCCCATGCCGATCAGGCTGCTGTCGCCGACCGTGCAGCCATGCAGCAGGGCGCGATGACCGATCGTGCAGCCCTGCCCGATGGTGAGCGGATAGCCCGGATCGGTGTGCATGACCGTATGTTCCTGCACATTGGTGTCGGCGCCGATGGTGATCGTTTCACCGTCGCCGCGGATGACGACGCCGAACCAGAAGCCGGCATTGCGGCCTATCGCGATATCGCCGATCAGCGTGGCGTCGGGCGCCACCCAATTGGTTTCGGCGTCCTCGAACCGGGGCGCCTTCCCGTCGATCGCATAGATCGGCATCTTTTCTCCGATTCGTCTCAAGCCGAGAATTCGGCGGAGCTTAGGAGACCCGTTGCCCAGGAAGCAATGGTGATCAGCACGATGCCGAGCGCCAGTGCCCAGGCAATCGCCGTGCAGCCGCAGGAAAGCAGCGCCAGCGTGCCGATGCGTCCCTCGCGCCGCGCAGCCAGAGCATCATTGGTGAGCATGAACGGGCCGGCGCAGGCGGTCACCGCGAGCGAGCGCACAATATGGGCAGGCGTGACATAGGGTTCGGCGAAGGCCAGCCGGCCACCGCAGACGATTTCCATCGCCGAGCCGGCGAGGCCGCAAGCCGTCAGGCCGACCGCAAAAGCGTAGAGAGGGAGCAGCATGAGATCCATCTTTACCAACCGTTTACCATGAGACCGCACAGTCGTGCCGACGCGCTGCAAGAGCCATGCCGCGCCAGTTGTGCCACCTGAAGACAGGTGAGCGGATCGGGGAATTGGGATGAGAGAGGCAGCCGCCGCGGAGGAATTCGAGGTTGTCGACTCGACCTTGATGAAGCGGGTCTTCTATGTCTTCGCGGCGCTCGCCCTGCTTTCGGTGGCTATCAGTCTCGGCGGCAAATGGCTCGGCCGGTCGATCGCCATGGCCGGCTATACCGACGACACGACCGTGCGCCAGGTCGTCATGAGCAACAATGTGATCAGTGTGCCGGCCAACTTCATCCGCTTCGATCAGGCGAGGCGCGACGGCATCGCCTCGCGCCTCGACCTTTATCTGCGCTATCCCGAAATGGACGGCTACAGCACCGCCGCGCGCGACGACTTCAACCACGCCACGACCAGGAAGATCATCTTCCTGTCATTCGAGCCGCGGATGATGTCGCGCGACATGAGCGGCCGTTTCGCCCCAATCTACAGCGCCCTGATTGTCAAGCCGGGCACGCCCGGCCCGGGCGGGACGACGCTCTACGGCTTTACCGAGAAATCGGGCTATCTCAACGAGGTCCTGGCGGTCGCCGAGCGCCCCGGCAAAGACCCGTTCGTCGCCCGCTGCCTGAGCGGCCCAACTGCCGAGGAATCGCTCGCCCCCTGCGAGCGCGACATCCAGATCGGCGACGATCTCAGCCTCACCTACCGCTTCCCGCGCGAGTTGCTCGGGAACTGGCAGGTGCTCGATGCCGCGATCGCCACCAAGGTGGCCGGTATCCTGAAAACGGGACGCTGAAGCGCTGCGCCGGAGCCATGGGCGCGCCACCCGCTCTTCCTCTCCAGCGGCCAGCCTGGCTCAATATATCGGCACGACCGGCTCGGCGATGCGGTCTGGCATCGGGCCGGCAAGGCGCGCTATTGGTCGAACATGATGCCACCCTATCTCACGTTCGACCCCGTCAGCCGCCGCCTGCGCCTCGACCCGCATGAACCGGCCTTTGTGCAGAACCCGTATGAGGGCTACGCCTTCTTGCACGGCGCTTCGAACGCCTTCTTCTGGGAGAATTACGGTTTTTGGTGTTTCGGCGGCTTCGACGACGTCAACCGCCTGCTTCGCGATCGTCGCTTCGGCCGCCAGAACCCGGCCGGCATTCCCGACAGCCGCGGGGTTGGCGACGACCGTTCGCACCTGACCGCCTTCGACGCCATCGAAGCCAATTCGATGCTTGAGCTCGAGCCGCCGGTGCACACGAGGTTGCGGACACTGGTCAATCGGGCCTTCGTCTCGCGCCAGGTCGAGCGGCTGCGGCCGCCCATCGAGGCTCTGGCCAATGAGCTGATCGACCGCTTCGAGCCGGGCTCCGTCGATCTTCTGCCCGCTTACGCCTCGCCCTTGCCGATCACCATCATCGCCGAGATGCTCGGCGTTCCGGTCGAGATGGGGCCGCAACTGCTCGACTGGTCGCATCAGATGGTCGCCATGTACATGCACGGCCGCACGCGCGAGACCGAGGAGACGGCCAACCGCGCCGCGCACGATTTCGCGGCTTTCCTGCGCGGCTATGTCGCCGAGCGGCGCAAGAGACCCGGCGACGATCTGCTTTCGCTGCTGATCGAGGCCCAGGACAACGGCCAGAAGCTCTCGGAGGACGAGCTGGTTTCCTCAGCTATCCTTCTGCTCAACGCAGGGCACGAAGCGACTGTGCACCAGACCGGAAATGCCGTGAGAACGATCCTCGCGCAGGGCGGCGATGGGCGCCGCTTCTTTGCAACACCGGAGGCCAATGCCGCCACGGTCGAGGAATGCCTGCGCTACGATGCGCCGCTGCACATGTTCCTGCGCTATGCCTATGAAGAGATGGAAGCTGCTCCGGGCATTTTGCTCAAGCCCGGCGAGACGGTGGCGCTGCTGCTCGGCATGGCCAATCGTGATCCGCTGGCTTTCGCCGGACCGGCCACATTCAACCCCGCGCGGACGGACCAGAAGAACGTGTCGTTCGGCGCCGGCATCCACTTCTGCCTCGGCGCGCCGCTGGCCAGGTTGGAGTTGCAGGTGTCGCTGAAGACGCTGTTCGACCGGCTGCCGGATCTAGGCCTGACGGAAGAGCCGCGCTTCCGCGACACCTATCATTTTCATGGATTGGAAGCGCTGTCGGTGCGCTTCTGAGCCGCAAAAATCCGGAGGCCTGGAAAATGAGATTCGCCTTTCTGCAGGAGCCTCCCTTCTGCTTCACCGATGCATCCGGGAAAGTCGGCGGCTGCGACGCGATGCTGGCCGAGAAGATCTTCGCGATGTCCGAAACGACGGCTTTCACGCCCGTCGAGACTGATTTCGCCGAGTTGCTGCCGGGACTGGCCGACGGTCGCTGGGACATGACCACCGGTCTGTTCATCTCAGAAGAGCGCAGCAAGCTGGTGGACTTCAGTCGCCCGATCTGGTCGCTGCCGGACGGCTTGATGGTCGCCAAGGGCAACCCGCTCGACCTTGAGGGCTATCGCTCTCTTGCAGGCCACCCTCCCGCGAGGCTTGGAGTGATATCGAATCAGATCCAGCATCGGACGGCACTTGAGAATGGCGTGCCGCCGGAGCGGATCAGTGTGTTCGCCACGCAGGCCGAGGCAGCGGAGGCGGTGGCTACCGGCATGGTGCAGGCCTATGCCAGCGTTGCCATGGCGCATCGCGGCTACATCGCGCGGCGACCGGCTGCGCTGGCCGATGTCATTGACGTTCCCGCGTCCGAACGGTTGCCCGCCGCCGGCGCGTTTGCGGTCGCCAAAGGCAACGACGCGTTGAGGCGGCGTGTCGATGACGGTCTGGGCGACCTGCTTGGAAGCCGCTGGCACCGCGACCTGATGGCCGGATTCGGTTTCTCCGATGCGGATGTCGACCGGCTGCTCTAACCGCCGGCAAGCGCGCTTCACAGCTTGATCACATATTCCTTACGCGTCGTCTCGAGCACTTCCCAGGTGCCCTTGAAACCCGGCCGCAGCACAAAACTGTCGCCGGCCTTGACCGTGCGCGCGTCGCCGCCGTCTTCGGCGATCACCGAGACGCCGGACAGGATGTGGCAGAATTCCCATTCGTCATAGACGATGCGCCACTTGCCCGGCGTCGCTTCCCAGATGCCGGCATAAAGGCTGCCGTCCCGCTCCTCGACATTCCAGGTGCGGAATTTCGGATCGCCGGAGATCAAGCGTTCCGGGGTCGGCGCGCCGGCCTCCGGCTCGACAGTTTCGGGATCAACCGCGAGAAAGGCGGACATCGCGCTCAGACCTTGCTCAGCGCCTGTTCGAGGTCGGCGACGATGTCGTTGACGTCCTCGATGCCGATCGACAGGCGGACCGTGTCCGGGCCGGCACCGGCCTTTACCTTCTGCTCGTCGGACAGTTGCCGGTGCGTGGTCGAGGCCGGGTGAATGACCAGCGACTTGGTGTCGCCAACATTGGCGAGGTGCGAGAACAGTTCCAGCGCCTCGACGAACTTGACGCCGGCCTCGTAGCCGGCCTTGAGGCCAAAGGTGAAAACGGCGCCGGCACCCTGCGGCGAGTATTTCTTCTGCAGCGCATTGTTCTTGTCGCTCGGCAGTCCGGGATAGTTCACCCAGGCGACTTTTGGATGGTTGGAAAGCCAGGCGGCGACGCTCGCGGCGTTGTCGCAATGACGCTGCATCCTGAGCGGTAAGGTTTCCAGGCCGGTCAGGATCAGGAAGGCGTTGAAGGGCGAGATCGCCGGGCCGAGGTCGCGCAGGCCGAGCACGCGCGCGGCAATGGCAAAGGCGAAGTTGCCGAAAGTCTCGTGCAGGACGAGGCCGCCATATTCAGGGCGAGGCTCCGACAGCATCGGGTATTTGCCCGACTTCGACCAATCGAAGGTGCCGCCGTCGACGATGGCGCCGCCGATCGAATTGCCGTGGCCGCCGATGAACTTGGTCAGCGAATGCACCACGATGTCGGCGCCATGCTCGATCGGCCGCACGAGATAGGGCGAGGCCAGCGTGTTGTCGACGATCAGCGGCAGGCCGTGCCTGCGAGCGATGTCGCCGATCTTCTCGATGTCGACGAAGATGCCGCCCGGATTGGCGAGGCTTTCGATGAAGATCGCCCTGGTGTTGTCGTCGATTTGGCTCTCAAAGGTCGATGGATCGTTGGTATCGGCCCAGCGGACCTCCCAGCCATAATTCTTGAAGGCGTGGCCGAATTGGTTGATGGAGCCGCCATAAAGCTTTGTGGCAGATACGAAATTGTCACCCGGCCGCATCAGATTGTGGAAGACGATGACCTGGGCGGCGTGGCCGGAGGCGACGGCCAGCGCGGCAGTGCCACCTTCGAGCGCGGCGAGACGCTCCTCGAGAACCGCCTGCGTGGGGTTCATGATGCGGGTATAGATGTTGCCGAAGGCCTTCAGCCCGAACAGCGAGGCGGCGTGGTCGGCGTCATCGAAGACATAGGAGGTGGTCTGATAGATCGGCGTGGCGCGCGCGCCGGTCGCCGGGTCCGGCTTGGCGCCGGCATGGACGGCGAGCGTGTTGAAACCGGGCGTACGGGTCATCGAAGCCTCCCTCTCAAACTTGCGAAAATCGCCGGGCATTCTTGGCCAAGCGCGGTCGTGAATGCAAAGAACAACATACCTTTCGGCGTGCGATCTGCGGCGAACGCCCGGG
>NZ_RZSN01000245.1:0-6320 GCF_003997315.1 Mesorhizobium sp. M1A.F.Ca.IN.020.04.1.1 | reverse complement strand
GCGCTGACCGGCCTGCACAACCGCCGCTACCTGGATAGCCATCTTGAGACGCTGTTCGACCGCGCCGTGGCGCGGCGGCGGCCGCTCTCGGTGATGATCACCGACCTCGACCGTTTCAAATCCATCAATGACGCCCATGGCCATGACGGCGGCGACGACGTTCTGCGTGAATTCGCCAGGCGGCTGCGCAAGAACGTGCGCGGCATCGATCTCGCCTGCCGCTTCGGCGGCGAGGAGTTCGTCGTGGTCATGCCGGATACCGACGGGCCCATCGCCGAGAAGGTGGCCGAGCGTATCCGCGCCGAGATCGCGCAGGCGCCCTTCGCAATCGGAAGCAGTGGCAAGACGATCGAGGTGACGGTCAGCGTCGGCGTGTCATCGGTGCTGAGGGGAGCCGATACGGTCGCGGGGTTGATGAAGCGAGCCGACCTTGCGCTCTACGAGGCCAAGAGCGGCGGCCGCAACCGGGTTGTCGCCAAGGCCGCCTAATCCATGCCACCCAATGGTGCGCAGCAGTTTTGCCGCATCGACATGGACAAGACCAGAAGACTTAAGCGCGTTGCCTGAAATCGTTGCGCCGTGAAGCGGTTACGCACGGAAGCCCCAATTCCGCGTCAACCCGATAGGGTTAGGAATTTACCTTAATCCAAGCGATTCGGGAGCCGTGGTTAAGAAATGGTTGATTTTCATACGTTCTTGCGCAAATCTGCTTGGCATAGACGAAGACGAAGCCGGCACGAGGGTAGACTGCCCGGCTCGATCCAAAAAATACCCCATGATGCTCAGGTCCGCCGCATCTCCTGGGTCCGTGGGGTCGGCCGGCCGGCGCTGGCACATAGTGGCCTCCTCGTACCGCTGCCAACCGCCGACCGGCCCCCTTTTTCTCATGCATGATTCAGCGTCAGGCAGCCGCGGGCTTTCTTGCTCGAGCGTCCGCCCGCTGAAAACAAAAACGCCGCCCCAAGGGGCGGCGTTCGGCATTTCAGGATAAACCGGATTACTTGATCTTGGTTTCCTTGAACTCGACGTGCTTCTTGGCAATCGGGTCGTACTTACGGAACGACAGCTTGTCCGTCTTGGTGCGGCTGTTCTTGCTGGTCACGTAGAAGAAACCGGTGTCGGCGGTCGACAGAAGTTTGATCTTGATGTTTGCGGCTTTGGCCATGATGTTCGTCCGTTAATGTTCGTGGAGTTTTGGCCGCTGGAGCACGGGGAAAACACCCGGACGCGGGAAACTTGGCGCGACACATAAAGAACGCGCCCGGAAAGTCAAGTCCAAGCGCCTTCTTGCCCCGTTTTGACGCGGCGGAACTCGCCGCGTCAGGCGTTCTCCCTGACCTGCAGATCGGCCTTCTTCCAGTCGCCGGTGGTGTTCCACCAGCGGTTCGGATTGGTATGGTCGTCGAGTCCCTTGGAACGGCTGGTCAGCAGCGGCTGAATGCGGATCACAGGCTCCTGGTAGGAATGGGCCTGGAATATCGCTTCGGCGACACGGGCGGCGAGCGCCTGATCGTCGGGCAGTTCGAACGACACCTCGACCGTGCCCGGCCGCCTGCGCAACTCGATCTCGGCGCCCGCGGCAGCGCCTTCGAGCGTCCGGTAGCGGCTCTATTCCTTGCGCCGACTGGTAGGCATTGCCGTCATACTTGCCCATGCGCAGGGGCGTGATCGCCACCACCGCCTCCATGATGCGCTCGACATCGGCCGCCGGTGCCTGGAAGGTGACGAGCAGAAGCAGTTCCATCCTGAGGGACTTCGTTTCAAAGCCGCTGTCGATCATCGCTATATCCTCGCTCTTCCTGGATCGGAGCGAGGGTATAGCAGGGGGCCTGCTGACACGGTGATGTCAGCATGCCCCGGTGCTGGGCGACATTTTCACTAGAGGATCTTTCGCACCAACCTGACGAGAACCAGGAGCATGTACGCGGCAAAGAAAAGCGCCAGCGACCAGCCGAAGCCCGAAGGGCCGAAGGCGTCCATGCCGATGCCGATCGCCTGCGGGCCGATCACCATGCCGACCCCATAGCAGAGCACGAAGGCGGCGTTGGCAGAGGCGAGCTCATGGCCGGAAAGCTGAGAACCCAGATGCGCAAGGCCGATCGTGTACATGGCCGCGACCACACCGCCCCAGACGAACAGAAGCGCCGCCATCAGGTGCCAGTCCTTGGCGAAGAAAGGCATGAACACGGTTCCGATGAGGCCGACCGTGGCGCAGGCCAGAAGCAGGTAGCGGCGGTCCGAGACTCGGTCGCTGATCATGCCAATCGGTATCTGCAGCAGCACGTTGCCGAGCCCGATCATGGTCAGCAACAGCGCAGCGTCGGCCTCGGAGTAGCCGATGCGGCTGCCATAGACCGGGAACAGTGAAAAGCCGCCGGTCTCGACGGCGCCGAACACCAGCACGGCGAAGGTTGCTGTGGGCACCATCCAGATATAGCGCAGGAAATGGCTGGTTTCGCCGTCGGCGACGATCGCCGGGCTCTCGTTACGAGCCGCCAGCACCGGGATGGCAGCAAGCGTCACCAGCGCAATGGTGACGCCGAACGGCAGGAATCCACCGGAGCCGACATGGGCGAACAGCCACGGCCCGGCGGCGAAGCCCAGAGAAAGCACCGTGGCGTAGATGCCAAGCACAAGGCCGCGACGATGCGGGGGCGCCGAGGTGCTGATCCAGAATTCCGACAGAATGAAGAGCACTGTCAGCGAAATGTGCAGCGCGACGCGGAGCGGAAACCACATCCAGAAGGCCGGCGCGAAATGAAAGCCGACAAAAGCGAGCGCGCCAACGGCGATCATCAAAAGCATGGTCTGGGCGACGCCGAGGCGCATGGCCAGCGGCGTGGCGAGCGGCGCGCCGGCGATCGAGGCGAGCCCGGCGACCGCCGTGTTGAGGCCGATCATCGAGGCCGAGTGGCCGCGCGATTCGAGGATGACGCTGAGCAGCGGCATGCCGAGGCCGATGGCAATGCCGACCACGCTGATCGAGGAGATCGCCGCAGTCATCGGCAGCCAGTGTACGCGTTCGTCGCCCTGTTGCTGGGTATCGACCGTCATCGATGGGGATGCTCTGCTTCTAAAGGACTTCGCGAACGAAGCGGTTTCGGATGAGGCGGAAGAACGGCACTGCGCCGCCCGGACGCAGCAACGGATCGTGGGCGAGCCGCCTTTCCAGTTCTTCCAGGATCATGCGGGTGATGTCGGGTGTGTCGGCCTTGCGGGCGTCGCCAAGCGGCAGCCAGACGAGCTCCTCCAACTCGTTGGTTGGACCACCGTCGGGCAATTCGACGGCGACATCCTCACGCCAGGCGCTGAAGAAGCGGGTATCGAAGCGGCGCACGCGGTTGGGCGGCGTTATGGCGCGGGCAATGAAGCGCAGGGCGTCCAGCGACGGTGCGACGCTGTGTTCGACGAAACCCTGCCAATCGCGCTTGGCGGTCGCGAACGGGCCTTTACGACCGATCAGCAGGCCGGCTTCCTCGTAAGTCTCACGAATTGCCGACATGGCGATGGCGCGCGCCCGTGCGGCACTCGCGCGGCCGGGGCCGCTCACAAGCCTCGCCTCTTCCTCAGGATGCAGCGGGGCAGCCACCGGAACGCGGCTGTCGGCGGGATCGGTGCGGCCGCCGGGGAAGACGAATTTTCCCGGCATGAAGGCGTGGCCGGCATGGCGCCGGCCCATCAGCACCAGAACGTCGCTGGTTCTCCTGTCGAGCAGGATCAAGGTTGCGGCATCGCGCGGGCGAAGCGCCCGACCGCCGTGCACGGCCAAGCCTTTATCGAGCTTGTCGACATCCGCCTTGGTCATTCCTTCCATGCGCTCGACCTAGCGGAAACTTCTCGAACGCGAAAGTGGCTTACGTGTTCGGGCCTTTGCACCAGCCCGGACCAAACGTCGCTGCCGGAGCAATTCCAGGAAAAAACGCGCAGCGGTTCTCGATCTGGAATTCCACTGCTCGGAGATGGTCGTTGTTTGTATCAAGGACAGAACCGCTCCAGGCTTAGAGATGCGGCTCGAACTCGTCCTTCTCGCCGCCGAAGCCGTGCATATAGAGCGCCCATTGCAGGCCGATGACGGCGCCTTTGACCGGCTGCAACAGCGCGATGGCCAGAATAATGGTCAGCGGCACCCAGATCAGCGCGTGCTGCCAGGTCGAAAGCGTGGTGGCGGCCTCCACGGTCATGAAGGCGCCAACCACAATGTGGCCGACGATGGCGATCACCAGATAGGCGGGAAGGTCGTCGGCGCGATGGTGATGAAGCTCCTCGCCGCAGACGCCGCATTTGTCGACGGGCTTTGTGAAGGCGCCGAACAGCTTGCCTTCGCCGCAATGCGGGCACCGGCCAAGCATGCCGCGCTTGATTGCCGTCCACAGCGGACGCGCGACGCGGCCCGAATGGTGCTCGCCGCCGAAAACCTGTTCTTCCATGCCCTTCGACATCATCTTCTCCTGCCGCGGGGACCCATGCGCGACTGCGACGCGCGGGCGCGGCCCTTGGTCTTGTGGAACGACCGTCGCGAGCCTGGCAGCGGCTTCGGGTCGCTCAGCATTTCGAAACGCATCGCGCCCGCCATCGGCGCAACCTCGAGCAGCCGCACCTCGACGCGGTCGGCTAGCTGGTAGCCCTTGCCGGTGCGCTCTCCGAACAGCGATCGAGCGGTTTCATCGTAGATATAGTAATCGCCGTCCAAACTTGACACCGGGATGAAACCATCGGCGCCATACTGCGGCAATTGGACAAAGAGTCCCGCCTTGGCGACGCCGGAGATGCGAGCGTCGAAGGTGTCGTTGATGCGCTCGGCGAGATAGGCCGCGATCAGCCGGTCGACCGTGTCGCGTTCGGCCGCCATGGCGCGGCGTTCGGTGGCCGAGATCAGCGCGCCGACCTCTTCCAGGCGATCCGCTTCCTGCTGCGTCAGGCCGCCGGGACCGAGGCCGAGCGCGGCAATCAGTCCGCGATGCACGATGAGATCCGCATAGCGCCGGATCGGCGAGGTGAAATGCGCGTAGCGTCTCAGGTTGAGACCGAAATGGCCGATGTTCTTCGGCGAGTATTCGGCCTGGCTCTGTGAGCGCAGCACCACTTCATTGACCAGCGCCTCGTTGTCGGCGCCGCGCACCCGCTCCAGAATGCCGTTGAACTGCCCGGGCCGCATCTGCGCGCCGCGCGCCAGCGACAGGCCAAGCGTGTGCAGGAACTCGCGCAGCGATTCCTGTTTCGCCAGCGACGGCGCGTCGTGGATGCGGTAGACGAGCGGCTCTTTCTTGCCTTCAAGCGTCTCCGCGGCCGCGACATTGGCCTGGATCATGAACTCCTCGATCAGCTTGTGGGCGTCGAGGCGCTCCGGCACGACGACCCGGTCGACGGTGCCGTCGGGCTTGAGCAGGATCTTGCGTTCCGGCAGCTCCAGTTCGAGCGGCTGGCGGCTGTCGCGGCCGCGCTTGAGCACGGCATAGGCATCCCAGAGGGGCTTCAGAACGCCTTCGAGGATCGGCCCCGTCTTGTCGTCGGGCACGCCATCGATCCCCGCCTGCGCCTGCGGGTAGGCGAGCTTGGCCGCCGATTTCATCATGATGCGGTGGAACGAGTGCCTGAGCTTGCGGCCTTCCGCCGAAAAGGTCATGCGCACGGCGATCGCCGGGCGGTCCTCCGCTTCGCGCAGCGAGCAGAGGTCGTTGGAGATGCGCTCGGGCAGCATCGGCACGACGCGGTCCGGGAAATAGACCGAATTGCCACGCTTCAGCGCCTCGCGGTCGAGCGGCGTGCCGTAGCGGACATAGGCCGCGACATCGGCGATTGCCACGGTGACGATGACGCCGCCGGGATTCTTCTTATCCGTATCGGGCGTGGCGAACACCGCGTCGTCATGGTCCTTGGCGTCGGCCGGATCGATGGTAACCAGCGGCAGATCGCGCCAGTCCTCGCGCCCGGCAAGCGAAACCGGCTTCACGGCGTCGGCTTCGGCGATCACATGGGCCGGAAAGACGTGGGGTATGTCGTGGGCGTGGATGGCGATCATCGAGACCGCCTTCTCGCTAGTCAGCGAGCCCAGCACCGCCAGCACCTTGGCCCGCGGCAGGCCGTAGCGCGAAGCGCGCGCCGGCTCGACCTCGACCAGATCGCCATTTTTGGCGCCGTTCTGGAATTCCTTGTCGACGATCAGCTCGGGCTGGCGGCGTTCCACCGGCTCGATGCGAAAGGTGCCGTCCTTCAGCACGCGGAAGACGCCGAGCACGGCTTCGCTGCGCTTCTCGAAAATCTTCATGACCCGCCCGGTATAGGCGGGGCCTGAGGGGTCGTCGGTCGGGGAGGGCTTGGCG
>NZ_RZSN01000244.1:0-6354 GCF_003997315.1 Mesorhizobium sp. M1A.F.Ca.IN.020.04.1.1 | reverse complement strand
TGCTTCAACAAGCTCAAGCATTTCAGACGCTTCGCCACACGCTTCGATCGTCGCGCCGGCCACTTCCTCGCCTTCATCCATCTCGCCGCAGCTATGTTATGGATGCGCTGAATGTCGATTCAGCCTAGTTGTGGCTCGAGCATGTCATCCTTCGAACGATGAGCACCACACAGCCGTTGACATATAGAGCCCCACCTGTTGGCGGATGTGCCCGCTCCCTGGCGGCTTGTCTTTGGCCCGACTTTAGGCGCTTATTCGATCTATGAGCCAAACGAAGGATACCGTAACGCTCTGGCGTCCGGTCGGACCGAAGGAACTGGAACTGATCAAGGCTTCGGGCATGCGCGAATTTCCACCGCGCCTGCCCGATCAGCCGATTTTCTATCCCGTGCTCACCGAAGCCTATGCGGTCCAGATCGCCCGCGACTGGAACGTTCCGACGAGCGGCTCCGGCTTCGTTACCCGGTTCGAGGTTCTGAGAAGCTTTCTGGATGGCTACCGAATCGAGCACGCCGGCAGCAAAGCGCATCTCGAATACTGGATACCCGCCGAGTACCTGCCTCAATTCAACAAGGCGATCGTCGGCAAGATCGAGGTGACGGCGGCCTTCGGCAAAACCACCGAAAGCACCGCCTGAAACGCTATTCCGCCGCTGCCTTCTTCCTTGCCGCGGCGGCCGAGGCGAAGCGCTCGCGCAACTCTTTGCCTTTGCCCGGGATCGTCTTCTGACGAGCGCGGCCGAAGGCCAGCGCGTCGTCGGGCACGCTTTCGGTGATCACGCTGCCGGAAGCGATGTACCCGCCCTTGCCGATCGAGACCGGCGCCACCAGCGCGGAATTCGAGCCGACGAACGCGCCCTCGCCGATATCGGTGAAGAATTTCGAATAGCCGTCATAATTGCAGGTGATGGTGCCGGCGCCGATATTGGCCGCCGCCCCCACGCGCGCATCGCCGATATAGGTCAGGTGGTTGACCTTGGCGCCCTCCTCGATCGTCGCCTGCTTGACCTCGCAGAAATTGCCGACCTTTGCCTTGTGTCGAAGATCGGCGCCCGGCCGCAGCCGCGCGAACGGCCCGACATCGCAATTGGAAGCGATCGTGGCGCCTTCGATATGGCTGAAGGCGTGGATTTTCGCCCCTGAAGCGATCTTGACGCCCGGGCCGAACCAGACATGCGGCTCGACAATCGTATCGGCACCGATCTCGGTGTCGTGCGAGAAGTAGACGGTTTCAGGCGCGATCAGCGTCACGCCGGCAAGCATCGCCTCGCGCCGCTGGCGCGCCTGCCAGATAGCTTCCGCCTCGGCGAGCTCGGCCCGGTTGTTGATGCCGAGCGCGCTTTCGAAGCTCGCCTCCGTGGCCACCACATCGAGCCCGTCCGCGCCGGCGAGCTCGACGATGTCGGTGAGATAGAACTCGCCCTTGGCATTGTTGTTGCCGACCTTGTCGAGCAGCCGAAGCGCCTGGTTGCCGGCCACCGCCATCATCCCGGCATTGCAGAAGCCGAGCTTTTTTTCCGCCTCGGAGCAGTCCTTCTCCTCCCTGATGGCGACGAGACGCCCGCCCTTCTCGATCAGCCGGCCGTATCCCGTCGGATTGGGCGGGCGGAAGCCGATCACCGCAACGGCAGCACCCTCCGCCAGCTTCTGCCGCGCGGCAGCCAGCGCTGCCGCATCGATCAGCGGCGTGTCGCCGAACATGACGAGGATGTCGTCGTAGCCCTTCGCTATCGCTTCGCGCGCGGCAAGCACCGCATGGGCCGTGCCGAGCCGCTTCTCCTGCACGAAGGTCTCGGCTTTCGGCGCGAATTTCTGCACCGCCTTCCGCATCTCGTCGGCGCCGTGGCCGATCACCAGCGCCAGACCCGTTGCCCCGGCGGCCTCAGCGGCCTTCACCACATGAGCCACCATCGGCAGGCCGGCAATGGCGTGCAGCACCTTGGGCATCGCGCTCTTCATGCGCGTACCTTCGCCGGCGGCGAGGATGACGGACAGGCAGGATCTCTGGCTCATAGGGCAACCGTATGAAAGGATTCAAATCATCGCATGCTAGCAGCGGCGTGATGCTGCACCAATGCGGTTAAATTCCGGTGAGACAGCGGATCACCTGGACTCTTGATCGGCGGGTCCACAATTCGATCCTGTGCACGAAGTGGCAGATCACCCGAGCCGCCCGAGCGCCGGGAAGTTTTCCAGCAGCCAGTAGGATGCGCTCTGCACGCCACCGGTGAGAAAAAACACGCCGGCGACGACGAGCAGCGCGCCGATCGCTTTTTCCACGCGACCGAGATGGACGCGGAATTTTCCCAAGAAGCGCATGAAGGCGCCGGAAAACAGCGCCGCGATCAGGAAGGGGATGCCGAGCCCGAGCGAATAGGCGGCGAGCAGCAGCGCGCCCTCGCCCACCGTCTCGCGGCCGCCGGCTAAAGTCAGGATCGGCCCCAGCACCGGGCCGATGCAGGGCGTCCAGCCGAAGGCAAAGGCCAGCCCCATGACATAGGCGGCGATCATGCTGGCCGGCTTGCCCTGCGACTGGAAGCGCGCCTCGCGCGACAAGAGCGGGATGCGCACGATGCCGAGGAAATTCAGGCCCATGATGATGATCAGCGCGCCGGCCACCATCGCCAGCGGTTCCTGCCAGACGCGCAGCAGCCGGCCGATCGTCGAGGCGCCGGCGCCAAGCGCGACGAAGACGGTCGAGAAGCCGAGCACGAAGGCAACAGAGGCATAGAGCAGCGCGCCACGTGCGCCTTCGCGCGCCGTCGCGCCGGCGTTGCCGCGGAAATCGTCGACCGAAACGCCGGCCATGTAGCAAAGATAAGGCGGCACCAGCGGCAGCACGCACGGCGACAGGAACGAGATCGCCCCTGCTCCGACCGCGCTGACATAGCCGATGTCCAATTCCATTTCACGATGCCCCGGTTGTGCTGGCGCCGATATAGCGATGCCGGAGCCCTCGTGCCAATCACCATTGTGTGGCGCGTGGTCGCTAGCCGAGGAAGAAGCGGCGGCCGCTGCGCGTTCAATGGATGGCGCGCCAGTGCCGCGTGCCGTCCGCGTACCGCCGGGCCGATGCTGGTTCTGTCGGCGACTCCCCTCGGTAAAAGACCGAACCAAGACACGATCCGTCGGTGCGCCAAAAAATGTGTTCTCCGCCATACACTCTAAGAGTGTATCGCTGTCGGCCAGTTCGCAAATTGGGCCTGTCCCCTTGACCGATTGCAAAAGCACGGCCATGTGAGCGACGAAAAGAGTGGGATTTCGTCGTGCGCCGCGGAGCTCTTCCGCCGCCTCACAGCTGATAAGAGACCTCATGGACGTCGTCGTCGTCGAATCGCCGGCCAAGGCGAAGACAATCAACAAATATCTGGGCAAGAACTATAAGGTCCTGGCCTCGTTCGGCCATGTCCGCGATCTGCCGGCCAAGGACGGCTCGGTGCGCCCGGACGAGGACTTCGCCATGTCCTGGTCGGTAGACACCGCCTCCGGCAAGCGCCTCGCCGACATCGCCAAGGCGGTCAAGGACGCCGACGGGCTGATCCTCGCCACCGACCCGGATCGCGAGGGCGAGGCGATTTCCTGGCATGTGCTGGAAGTGCTGAGGCAGAAGCGCGCGCTGAAGGACAAGCCGGTCAGCCGCGTCGTCTTCAACGCCATAACAAAGACCTCGGTAATGGAGGCCATGGCCAATCCGCGCCAGATCGATGCGCCGCTGGTGGACGCCTATCTCGCGCGCCGCGCGCTCGACTATCTCGTCGGCTTCACCCTCTCGCCGGTGCTGTGGCGCAAGCTGCCGGGCGCCCGTTCCGCCGGGCGCGTGCAGTCGGTGGCGCTGCGGCTGGTCTGCGACCGCGAATCCGAGATCGAGCGCTTCGTCCGCGAGGAATACTGGCAGATCGCCGCCATCCTCAACACGCCGCGCAACGACAGTTTCGAGGCGCGGCTGACCGCCTATGCCGGCAAGAAGCTGCAGAAGCTCGACATCGCCAACAAGGCCCAGGCCGACGACATCAAGGCGATGCTCGAAGGTGCGACCTTCAAGGCGCTGTCGGTCGAAGCCAAGCCCACCAAGCGCAATCCGGGCCCGCCCTTCACCACCTCGACGCTGCAGCAGGCCGCCTCCTCGCGGCTCGGCTTCTCGGCCAACCGCACCATGCAGGTGGCGCAGAAGCTTTACGAAGGCATGGATGTCGGCGGCGAGACCGCCGGCCTCATCACCTATATGCGAACCGACGGCGTGCAGATGGCGCCGGAGGCGATCACCGCGGCGCGCGATGCCATCGCCAGCGAGTTCGGCGCGAAATACCTGCCCGAAAACCCACGCTATTATTCGGTCAAGGCCAAGAACGCCCAGGAAGCGCATGAGGCGATCCGCCCTACCGATTTCAAGCGCACGCCGGCATCGGTCAGGCAATATCTCGATGCCGATCAGGCGCGCCTCTATGAGCTGATCTGGAAGCGCGCGATCGCCAGCCAGATGCAGCCGGCCGAGATCGAGCGCACCACGGTCGAGATCGAGGCGGTCAACGGCGCCCGCACCGCCGAGCTTCGCGCGGTCGGCTCGGTCATCCGCTTCGACGGCTTCATCGCCGCCTACACCGACCAGAAGGACGAGGACGCGGAGGACGAGGAAAGCCGCCGCCTGCCCGAGATCCGCGCCGGCGAGCAGCTTGCCCGCGAGGCGATCAACGCCACCCAGCACACGACCGAGCCGCCGCCGCGCTATTCCGAGGCGTCGCTGATCAAGAAGCTGGAAGAGCTCGGCATTGGCCGGCCGTCGACCTACACGGCGATCCTGAAGACGCTCGAGGACCGCGACTACGTCGCCATCGACCGGCGCAAGCTGGTGCCGCAGGCCAAGGGCCGGCTGCTGTCGGCCTTCCTCGAAAGCTTCTTCGAGCGCTATGTCGAATATGACTTCACAGCCTCGCTCGAGGAAAAGCTCGACGAGATCTCCGACGGCAAGCTCGCCTGGAAGGACGTGCTGCGCGACTTCTGGAAGGATTTTTCGGGCGCCGTCGACGACATCAAGGAACTGCGCGTCTCAGACGTGCTCGATGCGCTCAACGACGAGCTGGCGCCGCTGGTGTTCCCCGCGCGGGAGGACGGCTCAAACCCGCGCGTCTGCCCGAAATGCGGCACCGGCAACCTGTCGCTGAAGCTCGGTAAGTTCGGCGCCTTTGTCGGCTGCTCGAATTATCCGGAATGCTCCTATACCCGCCAGCTTGGCGACGCCGCCAATCCCAACGGCGAGAACGGCAACGGCGACGACGGCGTCAAGCTGCTCGGCAAGGATCCATACACCGCCGAGGAGATCACGCTCAGGAGCGGCCGCTTCGGCCCCTACATCCAGCGCGGCGAAGGCAAGGACGCCAAGCGCTCGAGCCTGCCCAAGGGCTGGACCGCCGAGTCGATCGACCATGAGAAGGCGCTGGCGCTGCTGGCATTGCCGCGCGATGTCGGTAAGCATCCGGAAACCGGCAAGATGATCTCGGCCGGTCTTGGGCGGTACGGACCCTTCGTGCTGCACGACGGCACCTACGCCAATCTCGAAAGCATCGAGGACGTGTTCTCGATCGGCCTGAACCGCGCCGTTTCGGTGATCGCCGAGAAGCAGCAGAAGGGCAAGGGCGGCCGCAACGGGAGCACGCCGGCTGCGTTGAAGGAACTGGGCGAGCATCCCGACGGCGGCGGCAAGATCGTCGTGCGCGACGGCCGCTACGGACCCTACGTCAATTACGGCAAGGTCAATGCCACGCTGCCCAAGGGCAAGGATCCGCAATCGGTGACGATGGACGAGGCAATCGCCCTGATTGCTGAGAAGGAAGCCAAGGGCGGAGGCGGCAAGAAGCCGTTCCGCCGGGCGGCAAAGAAAGGATAGCACGACGTGGCGCGCAGGATCTCCGGAAGAAGTCACGGCGATCCGCGCAGCGCCGACACCAGGGCGAAGGTGGTCAAGGATGACTACCGGCCCTCGCGCGACGAAATCCTGCGCTACATCGCTGAGAACCCCGACCGCTCCGGAAAACGCGACATCGCCAAGGCGTTCGCGCTGCGCGGCGAGGACCGCATCTGGCTCAAGGATCTGCTGCGCGACCTGCAGGATGAGGGCCTGCTGACCAGGAACCGCAAGCGGCTCACCCGCGCCGGCTCCCTGCCCCATGTCGCCGTGCTCGACATTTTCGGCCGCGATAACGATGGTGTGCTTCTGGCGCATCCGAGCGAATACACCGGTCCGGGCTCGCCGCCCGTGATCGCCATCCGCATTTCGCGCGGCGCCAGCGGCCCGGTTCCGGGCATCGGCGCCCGCGTCCTCGCCAAGACCTTCCCGACCGACGATCCCTCAGGCCCCGCC
>NZ_RZSN01000243.1:0-6426 GCF_003997315.1 Mesorhizobium sp. M1A.F.Ca.IN.020.04.1.1 | reverse complement strand
TCCCTGTTCACCGCCTTTACCCGCAATCAGGTAAAGCCGGTGAACAGGGAAGGGCGGACCGAGCACGTCGGGACCAGCGAGGCGGCACAGGGACGGTACGACGCCAAGCGGGGCGGACGGCGCGGTCTCGCGAAGGCCGAAAGAAGCCGGGAGTATGCCATAAAGGCAACGCAGAGTTGGCAGAAAATTGCGCTCGCCAGCGGTGATCGGCGTGCTGTCTCTTATGCAGAACAGCAGCGAGATCATTTGATAACAAGCCTTTCGGCAGGTCAGGCGGAAGCGAGCGTAAATGTCGTCCATGCAGATTTCGGATCGAAATTCCGCGCCAATCTGGTAACCTTGCAGAAAGTCGTTTTGGAGGGCCAGGAAATGCGCGAGACAACACGAGCAGAGTTTGAAGCCTATGAAAAGAAGGTCGAGACGGCCTTGTTCCGGCTGGAGCGGAGCGTCGGTCCGGACGAGCGAGACGACTTTGATGAAGTCGCGTCTGTTGCTCGCGAGCATGTGAACAGCCGGCGCGAGCTGATGGAGCTTTACGAGCTGAAGGGCCAGGCACAGGCGGGGCAGGGGGTCTTCGACAGTGCTGTCGCCCGCCATGGCGAGAGGGCTGTGCGTGAAGGAGATGAGATCCTGGCCGAATACGATGCTGCCTCCCATTCACTTGAGCGCGCCACGACCAGATTCTCGAATGAGTATTCCCGCAGTGACCTATCCGATGACGAGCGTGCAACCATACGCGCTGACTATCTTGCGGAGTCAAATCGATATGACGCCGTGCTTCAACGCTATGCCCGGGAAGCACTCGACGGAAACACCTATCTCTACGAACAATCGAGGGGCGAGGAAGGCCTGCAGGAGGCGCTGAAGGAGGAGGCGCAGCAACGTGCTTCCCAGCGGGCGATCGACATGTACGACCCTATAAGGAACCTCCCGGCGCAGCAGCATGACGAACAGACTGTGCGAGTTGGTGACGAGTTGTTCGCACGCATCGACGCCGCAAGAATAGCAGTTGATCGCCTTTACGAGCCCGAAAATCGGGAGAGCCCGTCACGCTCTTCGCACCTCGTCGAGACGGAAGCCGACCGTGCCGCCCGGATCGCAGAATTGAATGAGGCCGAGGTCCGACACACCAATCTGTTGCGGGAGGCTGCCCGAGCCGCGCTCGACGGCAACGGCTATATCCGTGATATGGCAACGATCAGACACGATCTGAACAACGAGATCCACATGGAGAGCCGGCGCCGGGCAGAAGCAGAACAGGGACGTGACGAAAACGTGCGTGTTACATCTGGACCGTCTGAACCGGGCAGCCGTGTGGCGAGGTTGAACGAGGAATTCAGATCGGATCCGGCGCAACAGCATATTCCTCGCCTCGAGGAGTTGGAGCGCGAGGAACTAGAAAGAAGGGAACGCGACCGCGACGACCGGGACCGTTAATGGACCATGTTTAACCGACAGGACTACGTTTATCAGAGCAGCGACCCGAAGGGTGACGAGGGATTTGGCAAGGTATTTGCGATCGTCATCTGTTTCGTTTTCTTCCTGGGTGCACTGCAGGTTGCTTATGAAGCGGTGTCTGGCTGGTACCAAAGCTTCATGCAGTGGGGCAGCGAAATGCTGGCTTTTTTGGCCGGCTTTTGGCCGTTCTAACAGTTGCAGGCCCCTGGCGCTCAAGTCTTATGCAAGGATAAGAAAATGGCAGACGAACCGAACCGGAATCCGACTGCTGACGAAATCGCCGGTATGCAGTGGTGGAATTTGCTTACCGAGGCTGAGCGCGCGAACTGGCTCGCCCGGGCGTATTCGGCAGTTCCCGCCGATGCTTGGGCAGCATATAAACGCCAAGGACCGCTCGATCTACAACCTGCTGCGGGGATCCACTAAACCGCTGGCGACTTCGGCCGGGAGCGCAGCTGTAAGGCGGATCCCTGATCCGAAGCCGCCGCTCCTACTGTGCGCCTCATGTCGGTCGTAGGGGTTCGTTTCCCGTCACCCACTAGCAGACAACCTCGGCAAGTCTCTTTGCCTAATGCCATCTCGACCTATCACCCACCGCGACGAGCCGTCGATCCCGGCTGTGCCAAATATCCAGTCGGACCTCATGCGTAAGAGGCGAGGTACCGCTCGCCGATGTCAGGCAGGACGGCCACGTTGAGGCGCTCGATCCGCAGGCGCGGCGACTATTCGGCCGCGGATGCAGCCGGCTTCGGATGTCGACGCCAGCCGAGCGCAGGCGCGACGCGGTCGATGAAGTCCGTGATGATCTGTTCGTATTCGTGCTGCTCGAAGTCGTAAGGCAGCTCCAGCCGCAGTTCCCGCACGCCGGCCAGGATCGGGTCCTTGGCCAATTGCTCCAGGATCTGCTCCGAGGTGCCGACGACATCGCTGGCGAAAAGCGTGCGGCGTTCGCCATGGACTCGCAGGGTGCGATCGTGACGTGCGGCGGCGTAGTCGGCGTAGCGCTTCCTGGTTGAAGCATCCGCGCTGTCGAACGGGACGATCACCCGGCCCAACGTCACGCGTCCCGGCTTGCCATCGTGTTGCGCGGCAAAAGTCTCGAGCTGGTGCAGCTGAGCCTCGAAAAAGTTGTCGGTGCCTTCGCCGGACGTGACGTTGCTGAGCAAAAGGTTGAGGCCGTTGCGGCCCGCCCATTCGGCCGATTTCAAGGAGCCGCCGCCGTACCAGATACGGTCCGGCAAACCCGGAGCATGCGGCTGCAGCCGGGGCCGCACGCGGCCGCCGGGAAATTCAATGACGGCGCCGGGCTCGCCCAGCAGGTCGCCGCGCAAATTGTCGACAAGGCGAAGGACGCGCGCGTGCGAGAAATCGAAATTGCGCCAGTCGCCGTCGAAGACAAGTGGTCCGAGGATGGCGGCATGCAACGGGAAGCCGGCGCTGACGCCGACATTCAAGCGGCCGCGCGAGAGCACGTCGACCGTCGAGAGATCCTCGGCCAACCGGTAAGGGCTTTCGTAGCCGATGGGGATCACGGCCGTGCCGAGCTCGATCCGGCTGGTACGCTGCGTGGCAGCGGCGAGGAAGGCGGCGGCCGAGGAAATGCCCGGCTCGAGGTGGCGCTGCCGCACCCAGGCGCCGTCGTAGCCCAGGCGTTCGCCCAGCTCGAACAACTCCAGCGTCTTCTGGAGGCCTGAATATGGATCGTGATGTGGGTAGTTGCCCGGCGTGAGAAAGGCCAGGCGATCGATCGAAATCGAGGTCGGCGCCATCGCGGTTCCTCCTCTTAGGGTGCTGCCAAGCGGAACGAAGGACCGGCGCCTCGGAGGCGCCGGTCGAGAGGTTAGGCTGGCTCAGCTGTTGGGCTTCGGCAGGCCGGGCGGGTTGGTGCGCGACTGGTCGATCGCTTCGGCCGTCAGGCTCCACTTCTTCAGCACCTCGCCATATTTGCCGCTGGCGATCAGCTCATTGATGGCTAGCGTGATGGCGTTGGCGAGGCCGCTGTTCTTTCTGGTTGCGACGGCGATCTCGGCGGTCAGCGGCCAGCCGCCGCTGACGATGCCGACCAGCTTGGTCTTGCCGCTGACGGCAGCGGCGTAGGCGAGCGTGGCGTTCGGATTGAATTCTGCATCCGCGCGCCCCGATTGCAGGGCCAACTGGCTGGCTGCGGAATCATCGTAGTACTGCACTTCGACCGGCTTCAGGCCGGCCGCGACATTCTCGCGATCCCATTCCAGCAGGATCTTTTCCTGGTTGGTGCCGGCGCCAGTGATGACCTTGAGGCCGGCGACGTCCTTCGGCTCCTTGATCGAGGTGATCTTGCTGTCGGCCTTCACGTAGAAGCCGAGTACGTCCTGCCGGTAGGTCGAGAAGTCGAACTTCTCCTTGCGCTCCTCCGTCACCGTCACGTTGCTGATGACGGCGTCGTATTTGCCGGAGGCGAGGCCGAGCGGCCAATCGGCCCAGGCGACCGGCACGAGGTCGAGCTTCAGCCCGAGCGTCTCGGCGATCAGCACGGTAATGTCCGGATCGGTGCCGACCACGGTTTTCGCATCGGTCGCATAGGTGCCGACCGGCGGATCCCACGGGCTGGTGGCGACGGTGAGGTAGCCTTCCTTGGCGAACTTGAAATTCGGCGCGATTGCCGTTGCGGCCTTTTCGCTCTTTTCGGTGTGGATGCGGCCCGGCTGTTCGGGGCTGAGATCGAATTCCGCCGCTTGTGCGACGGAGCCTAAGGCCATAGCCGACAGGATTGCACCGAAGGCGAGGGAAAGGGGTTTTCGTGACAATGTCATTGGGTCTCTCCTTGCATGATGGACGTGCGCTCGAATGTTCCGGCAGGGAGCCTGGGAGGCCGGCGGTTCGCACACGCCGCCAGCCCGGTTCGTCGAAAATTGCGCGCTAGAGAACCTTGGCGAGGAACTCGCGCGTGCGCTGATGGGTCGGGGTCGCGAACACCCTCGCAGGCGTTCCAACCTCGAGGACCTTGCCGGCCTCCATGAAGACGATGGTGTCGGCAACCTCGCGGGCAAATCCGATCTCGTGCGTAACGATCACCATCGTCGTGCCGGAGGTCGCAAGTTCCTTGATGACGTCCAGCACCTCGCCGACCAACTCGGGATCGAGCGCCGAAGTCGGCTCGTCGAAGAGCAGCACCTTCGGCTTAAGCGCCAGCGCCCTGGCGATGGCGACGCGTTGCTGCTGGCCGCCGGAGAGGTGGCGCGGATAGGCATCAGCCTTTTCCGGAAGGCCGATACGGGCGAGCAAGTCCTTGGCCAGTTCGACCGCCTCGGCGCGCGCAATACCCTGCACCGAGACGGGCGCCTCGATGATGTTTTCCAGCACCGTCAGATGCGGGAACAGGTTGAAGTTCTGGAACACCATGCCGATCGCGGCGCGCCGCCGGCGGATCGCGGCTTCCTTGAGTTCGTAGAGCGTGTGCCCGTCGCGATGGTAGCCGACCAGCTCGTCGTCGATGGTGACGAAGCCGGTGTCGGTCCGTTCGAGGTGGTTGATGGTGCGCAGCAGCGTCGACTTGCCGGCGCCGGATGGGCCGATGATCGCCGTCACCGAGCCGGGCGCAAGATCGAGATCAACATCGTCGAGCACGGTGAGCGCGCCGAAACGCTTCGACACGCCGCGGATTTCGACGCGTCCGACACCGCGCCGCGCAAGTTTTTCACCGGCGGCGACAAGAGGCTTGCGAGCCGCGGCGGCCGGCGCCGGGGCGGGAGGCGGCGATTTGGTTGCCGGCGACGCGCGGCGTCCGGACAGGAAGGCAAGCGCGGCGGGCAGGAGCGCATCGGACGGCGTGCGCACGGCGCCGCGCGAGAAGCGCCGCTCGATGCCGAGCTGGATGACCGACAGCACGCTCATGATGATGAGGTACCAGATGGTAGCCACCATCAAGAGCGGGATCACTTCCAGGTTGCGCTTGTAGATGACCTGGACGGTGTAGAAGAGCTCCGGCAAAGCGAGCACGTAGACCATCGAGGTGGACTTGGCCAGGCCGATGATCTCGTTGAAGCCGCTGGGCAGGATCGCGCGCATGGCTTGCGGCAGCACGATGCTCAGCGCCTGGCGCCGCCGCGAGAGGCCGAGCGCGGCTGCCGCCTCATGTTGGCCTTGGTCGACGGAGAGGATGCCGCCGCGGATGATCTCGGCCGAGAAGGCGGCCTGGTTGAGGCTCAACCCGACCACCGCCACCCAGAACGGGCTGAACACCTCGACGGTGTTGTACTGCGCGAACAGCAGGTTGGTGAACGGCACGCCAACATCGATCGTCGGATAGAGATAGCCGAGATTGTTGAGGACGAGCAGCAGCACGATGAGCGGGATCGACCGCAGCAGCCAGATATAGGCCCACGAGACGCCTGACAGCAGCGGGGAGGGAGACACGCGTGCGAAAGCGAGAACCGTTCCCAGGAGGAAGCCGAGCGCCGAGGCGAAGACGGTCAGCAGCAGCGTTCGTCCAAGGCCGACCAGCACGGGCTCGGAGAAGAAGAAACGGGCGAAGACGTCCCAGCCCCATCTGGAATTGGTCAGGATCGATTGCAGCGTGAAGAAGATGACCAGGACGGCGGCGATTGTGCCGACGACGCGCCACGGGTGCCTGGCCGGCACCACCTTGTACCCCTGCCGGTCGGAAGTGACCGGCGCATTCCTGGGGGCCACCCCTTCGCCTATGTCGGCCGTTACTGTCATGGATCGCTGCCGCTCCAATGTAGCGTGTTCAACGGGATACTTTCATTTTCCAAGTAAACCCAAAATACATTAGTGAAAGCAATAATTATATCATGACATCTGCTTTTATATTTTTGACACTTTGGAGTTAATTCATCTATAGATTCTGCTTTCGTGGGTAGATTTCGTGAGTTATGACACGATCAGCTGGCTTTCCGCTCGAATGCATTCGGGCCGAATTCCGCCGTCAGCGCGCTGATGTCCTTCTCGAAAGGCAGCGTGCCGTGG
>NZ_RZSN01000242.1:0-6526 GCF_003997315.1 Mesorhizobium sp. M1A.F.Ca.IN.020.04.1.1 | reverse complement strand
GCCTACCGGCGAGGATTCGAGCGCTATTACGACCTGCCCAGAACAGCCATTCGAAAGCGTGCTTGGCCTCGCTCCAGCCCCACCATCCGCCATTGCCCTTGTGGCCTTCGATGTCGGAGGCGGCGATCGGCCCGCGTTCCGCGACTTGCCCGTAGATCTCCTCGATCATCGCCTTGCGCTCGCGGCCCCATTTGGCGAGGCCGAGATACATTTCCTCGCCTTTCTCGGCCCGCTGCATGCGCCAGCGCATCAACGGATAGGTCTCGACGGGCAGGAAGGAAGCCTCATGGGCCCAGTATTCGAAGACGGTTCGCTTGCGCGTGACGGCCGCGTTGTCGAGCAGCGCAAGGGGGTAGGGGCCGAGGCGCGAATAGAGCGGCATATAGTGGGCGCGCACCACGGCGCTGACGGAATCGATCTGCAGCAGGCCAGTTCGGGAAAGCACACGGGCGAGATGGCGACGATCGGGCGTGCCGGCCGGCCGCGCATCGGTAAAACCCTGCGCGCCGAGCGCAATGCGCCTTGCTGCGGCGAGCGAGATCTTTTCTTTCATCCAGCTACCTTGCCCTGATCCTTTGCCGGGATTTCCAGTCGGTGATTCCGGCCATGCTAACAGGCAAATGGCGGGAGATATGTCAGGATAGAAAAGTGGAGTAAAACATGAAGGAAATCAAACAGGAGCGGATCGGACCAGTTTCTTTCGATATGGCGTCCAGGGCCGGATTTTGAACAAGGTTTGACTTGCGTCGCCGAAACCGCTGCGCTAACCCTCGCCGCGTCGCAGCATAGGCCACCTAAAACGGTTCAGCGGGTTAAACTGTCACGCTTCCGCCTTAGAGTCCGTTGCTGTAATCAAAGTGAACTGGCCGCCGAAGGAAAGTCGCCGCATGAGCGCACTCCTAAGTTCGTATCTGCCCATCGTGCTCTTCATCGCAGTGGCGATGGTTGTCGGCCTGGCGCTGATCGTTGCGCCGTTCCTGGTTGCCTACCGCAATCCCGATCCGGAAAAGCTTTCCGCCTATGAATGCGGGTTCAACTCATTCGACGACGCCCGCATGAAGTTCGACATCCGCTTCTACCTGGTGTCGATCCTGTTCATCATCTTCGATCTCGAGGTCGCCTTCCTGTTCCCGTGGGCGGTGTCCTTCGCCAAGCTCGGCATGCTCGGCTTCTGGTCGATGATGGTGTTCCTGGCGGTGCTGACCATCGGCTTTGCCTATGAATGGAAAAAAGGAGCGCTGGAATGGGATTGAACGACAGTTCAGGCACCCTCGTCGCGCCGAAGCCCAAGGGCATCATCGATCCCAACACCGGCAGGCCGGTGGGGGAGGACGATCCCTTCTTCCTCGAGATCAATAATGAGCTGGCCGACAAGGGCTTCCTTGTCACCTCGACCGAGGCGCTGATCACTTGGGCGCGCAGCGGCTCGCTGATGTTCATGACCTTCGGTCTCGCCTGCTGCGCGGTCGAGATGATCCACACCTCGATGCCGCGCTATGACTCAGAGAGGTTCGGCGTCGCGCCGCGCGCGTCTCCGCGCCAGTCCGATATCATGATCGTCGCGGGCACACTGACCAACAAGATGGCGCCGGCGCTGCGCAAGGTCTACGACCAGATGCCGGAGCCGCGCTACGTCATTTCGATGGGTTCGTGCGCCAATGGCGGCGGCTATTATCACTATTCCTATTCGGTGGTGCGCGGCTGCGACCGCATCGTGCCGGTCGACATCTATGTCCCCGGCTGCCCGCCGAGCGCCGAAGCGCTGCTCTACGGCATTCTCCTGTTGCAGAAGAAGATCCGCCGCACCGGCACGATCGAACGGTGAACCAATGGCCTTGGCGTTGCACGAACTCTCCACCTATCTCGGCGAGAAGCTCTCCGGCCGCATCGGCGAAACGGTGCTTGCGTATGGCGAACTGACGGTTTGCGTCGAGCCGGGGAACCTGACGGAGGTCGCGACCTTCCTGCGCGACGACCCGCGCTGCCAGTTCGTCTCGATCATCGACATTTGCGGCGCCGACTATCCGTCACGTGCCAAGCGCTTCGACGTCGTCTACCACCTGTTGTCGCCGAAGCAGAACGTCCGCATCCGCCTCAAGGTCCAGGCCGACGAGGAGACACTGGTGCCGTCGCTGACCGGCGTCTATCCCGGCGCCGACTGGTTCGAGCGCGAGACCTATGATCTCTACGGCGTGCTGTTCTCGGGCCATCCGGACCTGCGCCGCATCCTGACCGACTACGGCTTTGAAGGGCATCCGCTGCGCAAGGATTTCCCGCTGACCGGCTTCGTCGAGGTTCGATACGACGACGAGGCCAAGCGAGTCATCTATGAGCCGGTGGAATTGAAGCAGGAATTTAGAAACTTTGACTTTTTGAGCCCATGGGAGGGAACGGATTACGTCCTTCCGGGCGATGAAAAGGCGAAGCCAAATTGAGGCGCCACAATGGCTGAAACCTCCGTCCGCAATTTTAACATTAACTTTGGGCCTCAACACCCTGCTGCGCACGGGGTTTTGCGTCTCGTGCTGGAGCTGGACGGCGAGGTGGTCGATCGCGTCGATCCGCATATCGGCCTGCTGCATCGCGGTACCGAGAAGCTGATCGAGGCCAAGACCTATCTGCAGGCGGTGCCCTATCTCGATCGGCTCGACTATTGCGCGCCGATGAACCAGGAGCATGCCTTCGCGCTCGCGGCCGAGCGCCTGCTCGGCATCGAGGTGCCGAAGCGCGGCCAGCTGATCCGCGTGCTCTATTCCGAAATGGGCCGCATCATGTCGCACATCCTCAATGTGACGACGCAGGCGATGGACGTCGGCGCGCTGACGCCGCCTCTGTGGGGCTTCGTCGAGCGCGAGAAGCTGATGGTGTTTTATGAGCGCGCCTCCGGCTCGCGCATGCATGCGGCCTACTTCCGGCCAGGCGGCGTGCATCAGGACCTGCCGCAGAGGCTGATCGAGGATATCGGCAAGTGGATCGATCCGTTCCTGAAGTCGGTCGACGACCTTGACGCCTTGCTCACCGGCAACCGCATCTTCAAGCAGCGCAATGTCGACATCGGCACGGTGTCGCTCGCCGACGCCTGGGCCTGGGGTTTTTCGGGCGTGATGGTGCGCGGCTCGGGTGCCGCCTGGGACCTGCGCAAGGCGCAGCCCTATGAATGCTATTCCGAGATGGATTTCGACATCCCGATCGGCAAGAACGGCGACTGCTACGACCGCTATCTCGTGCGCATGGAAGAGATGCGCCAATCGGCCAAGATCATGCGCCAGTGCGTCGAACTTCTGCTCGGCAAGGAGAGCGCCGGACCGGTGTCGAACCTCGACGGCAAGGTGGTGCCGCCGAAGCGCGCGGCGATGAAGCGCTCGATGGAAGCGCTCATCCATCATTTCAAGCTCTATACCGAGGGCTATCGCGTGCCGGCCGGCGAGGTCTATGCGGCTGTCGAGGCGCCGAAGGGCGAGTTCGGCGTCTATCTCGTCTCCGACGGCACCAATAAGCCCTATCGCTGCAAGCTGCGCGCGCCGGGTTTTGCGCATCTGCAGGCCATGGATTTCCTGTGTCGCGGCCACATGCTGGCCGACGTCACCGCCGTGCTTGGCTCCCTCGACATCGTGTTTGGTGAGGTCGATCGCTAAATGTCAGTCCGCCGTCTCGCAGATGCCAGCGTCCAGCCAGCCTCCTTCGCCTTCAACGAGGCGAACGCCGCGGCGGCACAGCAGTGGATCGCCAAATACCCAAAGGGACGCGAGCAGTCGGCCATCATCCCGTTGCTCATGATCGCTCAGGAACAGGAAGGCTGGGTGACGAAGGCGGCGATCGAGACGATCTCGGATATGCTCGGCATGCCGCGCATCCGCGGCCTCGAGGTCGCGACCTTCTACACGCAATACCAGCTCAATCCGGTCGGCACCCGCGCCCATATCCAGGTCTGCGGCACCACGCCCTGCATGCTGCGCGGCTCGGAAGCGCTGATGGATGTGTGCCGGTCTAAGATCCATCACGACCAGTTCAATACCAACGACAAGGGCACGCTGTCGTGGGAGGAGGTCGAATGCCTCGGCGCCTGCGTCAACGCGCCGATGGTCATGATCTTCAAGGACACGTTCGAAGACCTGACGCCGGAGCGCCTTGCCGAGATCATCGATCTCTATGAAGCCGGCAAAGGCGCCGAGGTGAAGCCCGGTCCGCAGAACGGCCGCACCGGTTCGGAGCCGGCCACGGGCCTGACGACGCTGAAGAGCGAGAAGGCAATCCTGAAATCCACCCGCGACAAGGAAGCCAAGGCCGCCGCGAAGGCAGCCAGGCAAGCCGCTGCCGCAGCGCCGGCTGCTGCATCCGCCGCCGTCGTCTCGCAGGCGCCTGCCGCGCCGCCCCCGGCCCCTGTCGGGCCATCGAAATCCGGCAAGCCGAAAACCGACGCGCCCGAAACCAGTCCGGCACTAAGGACACCGTCGCCGGTCAAGGTTTCGCCCGCCACCGAGAAGGCGGCCAGCGTCAGGGCGCCGCGCCACTCCGCAGCCAATGCCAACCAGGCTTCTCCGGAAGTCGAGGCGGTTTCGAAGCCGCGTAGCGGGCCGAAGGCCAAGGCCGAGCCGGCGTCCGCCTTCAAGTCGCCGGAAGCGAAGCAGCCTGCGACCAAGACGGCCAAGCCTTCGCTCGAGGACAAGAACCGCCCGGCCGGGATCGCGCGTCCGGCAACGGTCGACGATCTGAAGCTGATCTCCGGTGTCGGTCCGAAGATCGAAGGCGTCCTGCATTCGCTTGGCATTTATACTTTCGCGCAGGTCTCTGCGTGGAGGAAGGCCGAGCGCGAATGGGTCGACGGCTATCTCAATTTCCGCGGCCGTATCGAGCGCGACGACTGGGCGAAGCAGGCCAAGGCGCTCGCCAAGGGCGGCGTCGCCGAGTACATCCGCGTCTTCGGCAAGAAGCCGGTCTGAGGGACGAACAATGCTTCAGGACAAAGACCGCATCTTCACCAACATCTACGGCCTCTTCGACAAGTCGCTGGCCGGAGCGCAGGCGCGCGGCATGTGGGACGATACACCCGGCCTGATCGCCAAGGGACGCGACTGGATCATCAACGAAATGAAGGCAAGCGGCCTGCGCGGCCGTGGCGGCGCCGGCTTCCCGACCGGCCTGAAATGGTCGTTCATGCCCAAGCAGAGCGATGGCCGGCCGAGCTATCTCGTCATCAATGCCGACGAATCCGAGCCTGGCACCTGCAAGGACCGTGACATTCTGCGCAACGATCCGCATACGCTGGTCGAGGGCGCGCTGGTCGCCGGTTTCGCCATGGGCGCGGTCGCTGCTTACATCTATGTGCGCGGCGAGTTCATCCGCGAGCGCGAGGCGCTGCAGCGCGCCATCGACGAGGCTTATGCGGCCAAGCTCATCGGCAAGAACAACACCTCCGGCTACGACTTCGACGTCTATATGCACCACGGCGCCGGCGCCTATATTTGCGGCGAGGAGACGGCGCTGCTCGAAAGCCTCGAGGGCAAGAAGGGCCAGCCGCGACTGAAGCCGCCATTCCCGGCCAATGTCGGCCTTTATGGCTGCCCGACCACGGTCAACAACGTCGAATCCATCGCCGTGGCGCCGACGATCCTGCGCCGGGGTGCTGCCTGGTTCTCGTCCTTCGGCCGGCCGAACAATGCCGGCACCAAGCTCTTCTGCGTGTCCGGGCACGTCAACAATCCGTGCACCTTCGAAGAGGCGATGTCGATCCCGTTCCGCGAACTGATCGAGACGCATTGCGGCGGCATTCGCGGCGGCTGGGACAATCTGCTCGCGGTCATCCCGGGCGGCGCTTCGGTGCCGCTGGTGCCGGCCGAGCAGATCATCGACGCGCTGATGGATTTCGATGCGTTGCGCGACCTCAAATCCGGCCTCGGCACTGCGGCTGTCATCGTCATGGACAAGTCGACCGATATCGTGAAGGCGATCGCCAGGCTTTCCTACTTCTACAAGCATGAGAGCTGCGGCCAGTGCACGCCGTGCCGCGAAGGCACCGGCTGGATGTGGCGGGTGATGGAACGGCTGGTGCGCGGCGAAGCGCAGAAGCGCGAGATCGACATGCTGCTCGATGTCACCAAGCAGGTGGAAGGTCACACGATCTGCGCGCTGGGCGATGCCGCGGCCTGGCCGATCCAGGGCCTGATGCGGCATTTCCGTGGCGAGGTGGAGCGCCGCATCGACGAGTTTTCGCGCAACGCGCACCGGGTCGAGCCGGTGATGGCGGCGGCGGAATAGATTTGCAAGACGGGCATTGCCCGGGACGGAAAGCAGGGGCGGGGCGCACGAAGAAACGACCAGGAGATGTCTATGGCGCCGTATTCGATAGCCTACCCGCTGATGCCTTATTTGGACGAACTCGAGAAGATGAACCCGGACCTGACCAAGATGATGCCGAGGGAGATGGCCAGCGCCGTCAACCTGATGGCGCATCCTGTCGCGGGCGTGGCTGCACTATCGGCGGTAGGCATCGGTTTCGCCAACCATGCCCTGGGGGTCTGGGTGGGCG
>NZ_RZSN01000241.1:0-6646 GCF_003997315.1 Mesorhizobium sp. M1A.F.Ca.IN.020.04.1.1 | reverse complement strand
CGGCCGCAAATGGCCCACCCGCCGGCAAAGCTTCAACCTCTCCTCGATGCGGCGCCCTGCCTTGACGCTTGCCGGCCCGGCAACTAGGGAAAGCCCACTCCCAGCGCTTTCCGAGGCCGCCGTGACCGTCGAGATCCCTGCCCACATGCATCCCAGCCGCTCCTTCCAGGGGCTGATCCTGACCTTGCACAACTACTGGGCAGCTTACGGCTGCGTCATCCTGCAGCCCTACGACATGGAAGTCGGCGCCGGCACCTTCCACCCCGCCACCACCTTGCGCGCGCTCGGCCCGTTGCGCTGGAACGCGGCTTACGTGCAGCCGTCGCGTCGGCCGAAGGACGGCCGCTACGGCGAGAACCCGAACCGGCTGCAGCATTACTATCAATATCAGGTGATCCTGAAGCCGAACCCGCCGAACCTGCAGGAACTCTATCTCGGCTCGCTGGAAGCCATCGGCGTCGATCCGCTGCTGCATGACATCCGCTTCGTCGAGGACGATTGGGAGAGCCCGACGCTAGGTGCCTGGGGCCTCGGCTGGGAGTGCTGGTGCGACGGCATGGAAGTGTCGCAGTTCACCTATTTCCAGCAGGTCTGCGGCATCGAATGCGCGCCGGTGGCGGGCGAGCTCACCTATGGGCTCGAGCGCCTCGCCATGTATGTGCAGGGCGTCGACAATGTCTATGACTTGAATTTCAACGGCCGCGAGGGGCCTGAGAAGGTCACCTATGGCGACGTGTTCCTGCAGGCCGAGCAGGAATATTCGCGCCACAACTTCGAATTCGCCAACACGGCGATGCTGCTTCGGCATTTCGAGGACGCCGAAGCCGAGTGCAAGGCGCTGCTCGCTGCCGGCGCGCCGGCGTCGAACGACAATTCGTCGATGCACCGTCTGGTTTTCCCCGCCTATGACCAGTGCATCAAGGCAAGCCACGTGTTCAATCTGCTTGACGCCCGCGGCGTGATTTCCGTTACCGAGCGCCAGAGCTACATTCTGCGCGTGCGCAACCTTGCCAAGGCTTGCGGAGAGGCGTTCCTGCAGACGCGGGCGGGCGGCCTGGCGACTTAGCCCAAAGTTTCGCTGGCGATCTCGGCGGCGGCTGCAATCGGCAACGTGATCTGGACTGTCGCGGCATCAATCGTCCGCAGTGCCTGTCGCACGCCCGGCATCGAGAATGTGCCATGCATCTGGGCGGCGAAGCAGGCGCTCAGTGCCAGGATCTGCAGGATTCTCGATGCCGTCTTCATGGTCGTTCAGCCAATAGTTCTCCGTCTGAGCGTTGGTCGCTTCAGCACTGTGTTTGGTTCATGGGGTGTCTGTTCTTATGACGGGTGGGCTCGTGTCGTCCCGACAAAGAACTGAAAATTTCCTGAAATAGCTCGAACTGCCGACCGGCAGGCAGGGTGACAGGCGCGAGCCGAGTTGCTATGCGCCCTCTACCTCCCCCTTGATGGGGGAGGTCGCCGCGAAGCGGCGGGTGGGGGTGACGGGCGCTTCCCTATGCCAAAACTTGATCGGTTCAAGCTGCAGTCCGCACGAAGGCTGCGCGCGGCAATGACCGAGGAGGAACGCAGGCTGTGGCGGCACCTCTGGCGTATTCCGGTCGAAGGAACGCACTTTCGTCGACAAGCGTCGGTTGGCGGTTACTATCCTGACTTTATCTCCCATCGGCTGAAGCTGATCATCGAGGTGGATGGCTTCCAACATGGCTTTGATGGCCAGCAGTGCCATGATGCAGTCCGAATGAGATGGTTTGAGAGCCAGGGCTATCGCGTCGTCCGCTTCTGGAACCACGAGATAAAAAACGAACTGGATTCCGTTCTCGATACAATCTATGCGGCTGTGGAAGAGCGAAAATCACACCTTGGTCTGCGCGATGGTGCCGAAGGTGCTGGCGGCTGAAACGCCGCCACCCCACCCCGGCGCTGCGCGCCGACCCTCCCCATCAAGGGGAGGGTAAGGAGCTAACTGATGCCTGACCTCCTCCTAGAACTCCGCTCGGAAGAAATCCCCGCGCGCATGCAGCGCAAGGCGGCCGGCGATCTTCGCAAGATGCTGACCGACGGCTTGGTCGAGGCGGGTCTGACCTATGAGGCGGCGCGCGAATACTGGACGCCGCGCCGCCTGGCGCTGGACGTGCGCGGGCTGACGGCGCGCTCGAAGGACAGTCGCGAGGAGATCAAGGGCCCCTCGACCACCGCGCCCGACCAGGCGGTGCAGGGTTTTCTGCGCAAGGCCGGCCTTTCGTCGATCGCCGAGGCGCATGTCCATTCCGATCCCAAGAAGGGCGACTTCTACGTCGCCCACATCTCGAAGCCGGGCAGGGCGGCGGAAGAGATCATCGCAGAGCTGGTGCCGGGCATCATCAAGAACTTTCCCTGGCCCAAATCGATGCGTTGGGGCGCGGCCTCGGCCAAGCCCGGCTCGCTGCGCTGGGTGCGGCCGCTGCAATCGATCGTCTGCACCTTCGGCCCGGAGACCGAGGAGCCGGTGGTGGTCGACTTCGAGATCGACGGCATCCGCTCCGGCAACGTCACCTACGGCCACCGCTTCCATGCACCGGGCCCGATCACCGTGCGCCGCTTCGACGACTATGTGGCGAAGCTCGAAGCGGCCAAGGTCGTGCTTGATGCCGACCGGCGCAAGGAGATCATCCTGGCCGATGCCCGCAATGTCGCCTTCGCCAACGGCCTCGATCTCGTCGAGGACGAGGGCCTGCTGGAAGAGGTCTCTGGCCTGGTCGAGTGGCCGGTCGTGCTGATGGGCGAGTTCGAGCAGGATTTTCTCACCATCCCGGCCGAGGTCATTCGCCTAACCATTCGCGCCAATCAGAAATGCTTCGTCACGTCGCGCCCAACCTCCCCGCTAGAGGGGGAGATGTCGGCGAGGCCGACAGAGGGGGGTGCCGTCCCGCCGTTCTCTCAGCGCGAGGCACTCCCCTCTGCCCTGCCGGGCATCTCCCCCTCAAGGGGGGAGATTGGCCAATCGCCACTCTCCGACCGCTTCATCCTGGTTGCCAATATCGAGGCGAAGGACGGCGGCAAAGAGATCGCCTACGGCAATGGCAAGGTGGTGCGGGCGCGTCTCTCAGACGCCCTCTATTTCTGGAAGACCGACCAGGGCGACCTGCCCGACCTCGGCACGCTGCAAGAGTCGGCGGCGAAGTTCGAGCTGGATCTAAAGAAGCCGCTCGACCAGCGCATGGCGCGCCTTGACCATCTCAATGTGACCTTCCATGCCAAGCTTGGCACGCAGGGCGCCCGGGTCGAGCGCATCAAGCGGTTGGCCAAGGAGCTGGCGCCGACGGTGGCGAAGTCGATCTCCCCGCTTGAGGGGGAGATGGCCGGCAGGCCAGAGGGGGTCGCTTCGGCTGGTGCGACGCATTCTGGCCTTTCGAAGAGGGAAGAGGTTGGCACTCCACGCGAGACGACCCCCTCTGTCGCCTCTGGCGACATCTCCCCCTCGAGGGGGGAGATTACCGCGCTCGTCGCCCGCGCCGCGGTGCTCGCCAAGGCCGACCTGCAGACCGAGGTGGTAGGCGAGTTCCCGGAATTGCAGGGCGCCATGGGCCGCAAATATGCGCTGCTCCAAGGCGAGCATCCGTCGGTGGCCGCGGCCGCCGAGGAGCACTACAAACCGCAAGGCCCGTCCGACCGGGTGCCGACCGACCCGGTGTCGATTGCTGTCGCGCTGGCCGACAAGCTCGACACGCTGACCGGCTTCTGGGCGATTGATGAAAAGCCGACAGGCAGCAAGGATCCGTTCGCGCTCAGAAGAGCTGCACTCGGCGTGGTCCGAATCCTGATCGAGAACCGCATTCGCCTCGGACTGACATCGGTCTTCGCCAACGCCTTTGCGAGCTTCGCCGGCGATGCCGCACAAATTTCGGATCTCCTAGGCTTCTTCCATGACCGCCTCAAGGTATATCTCCGCGAAAGCGGTGCACGATACGATCTTATCGACGCCGTCATCACGCCGCAGTCCGACGACCTTCTGCAGATCGTTCGCCGCGTCGAGGCGCTGGGCAAGTTCCTCGACACGGAGGATGGCAAGAACCTGCTTGCCGGTACCAAGCGCGCCGCCAACATCCTGGCTGCCGAGGAGAAGAAGAAAACACGGGTCGCCGAGATTGTTGAGCCGGCGCTGTTCCGCGAGGATGCGGAAAAGAAGCTGTCTGCCGCGGTGAATCAGGCCGAGAAGGAAGCCGGCCAAGCGATTCAAAACGAAGATTTTTCCGCCGCCATGCTGACGCTTAGCGTCTTGCGTGAACCGGTTGATTCATTCTTTGAAGGGGTTCTCGTGAATGATGAGGACCAGGCCGTGCGCGCCAACCGCCTGGCCCTGCTTGCTCGCATCCGCGCCGCCACCGACCAGGTCGCCGATTTTTCAAAGATCGTCGGCTGACAGCCAGAATGCCGGTCGGAAGCTGCATGCTCCGTAAGGCGCGGGAGACCGTCGCGCCTACATCGCCTTGCTGAACCGCGGCGGCGTCGAGGCAGCTTCCGGTTGGACTTCCGGTTGGGTCTCGCCGTCAGACGCGGTTGCCGTCGTGGCGGGGTTGTTCTCGGAAGCGTTGGTATCGCCGTTGGCGGCAGCCTGAGCCGTGCCGTTGGGGGGCGTGGCCGCAGCCGTGCCGTTGGGAGGCGTGCCGGCGGGCGCGGTGCCGTTTGCCGGTGTCGCGGCCTCCTTGGCCGGGGCAGTCGCCGCGGGCGTCGCCGAGGCGCCGCCGACGATGCCGCCGCGAATGATCGTCGGCGGCTGCGCGTGCCTCTGTCCGGATTTCTCCGGGATCGCGGCCACTTTCTCATCGGTGACGGCTGGCACCGGCTCGCCGAGCGCCACAACTGACGGTGTAGCCTTGCCGGGCTCGATCGCGGCCAGCCTGACAATGGATGGCGTCGAGGTCGCCGCGCCGAGCACGACGATGGACGAAGCCTGTGCCAAGCCGCTCGTCGTCAGAAGACCGATAACGACCGCTCCTAGAGCAATTCCAGGAAAGGGACGTAACAGCTTTCCGTCCGCAATTGCATCGAAGCAAGACATACGCATCACGACAACTCTCCGCCCACCAACCGGAAATCCACACCCTAGCGTCGGCGAATTGATGCCGGCTTGCGCGGAAACCTAACATTTTAGGGATTGATAAATCGCCAATGCCCGCCCTTGCCGCTGCTTCCAAGCCGTATTACGGGACCGGCATGTTCAGGATCGGTGGTGAATTTGGCTGAGATACTTGGCGTCGGCGAGGCGATGGAAAGGGCGCTGGCGCTGCTCGAAGGCGGCGATGTTGTCGCCATCCCGACCGAGACCGTTTACGGACTGGCAGGTGACGCCACCAATGGGGCTGCCGTGGCGCGTATCTTCGAGGCCAAGGGGCGCCCGCGCTTCAACCCGCTGATCGCCCACGTCGCCGACCTCGCCATGGCGACCCGCATTGCTGCGTTCGATCCATTGTCAACAAAGCTGGCGGAAGCTTTCTGGCCCGGTCCGCTGACGCTGGTGTTGCCGCAACGCACGGAAAACGGCATCCATCCGCTCGTCACAGCCGGGCTTGACACGATCGCGCTGCGCATGCCGAGAGGCTTCGGCGGCGAGCTGATCGCGAGATTGGGCCGGCCGCTCGCGGCGCCCAGCGCCAATTCCTCCGGCAGGATCAGCGCCACGACGGCCGAGGCCGTGTCGGCCGATCTCGGCGGGAAGATCAAGCTGGTGGTCGACGGCGGCGCGACGCCCGTCGGCCTGGAATCGACGATCGTCAAGATCGAGGACGGCAAGCTGCGTCTGCTACGACCCGGCGGCATCGCTGCCCGGGACATTGAAGCGGTCGCCGGAATTGAGGTGATCCGCGGCGCTACCGGAATCCAGGCGCCCGGCATGCTCGCCTCGCATTACGCGCCGCGCGCATCGATGCGGCTCAACGTCGGCAAGCTCACGAGCGGCGAGGCGCTGCTCGCCTTCGGCCGCGCTCGCGCCGAAGGCTGGCAGGATGCCGTGGCGCTGCGCAATCTTTCCGAGGCGGGGAATCTGCGGGAGGCCGCCGCCAATCTGTTCGCCTATATGCAGGCGCTCGACCGCAGTGGCGCGCCCACTATCGCCGTCGAGCCGATCCCGGCCGACGGCTTGGGCGAGGCGATCAACGACCGGCTCGCGCGCGCCGCCGCCCCGCGTGACAAGATCGACTGAGCCTATCTCTTTGTTTTGACGCAATTCCGGACGGAAAACCGCTTCACACTTTTCCTGGAATTGCTCTAGGTTTGGGCGCATGAACGACCAGCCCTTCGACCTCGATCCTGCCCTCATCGACCGCTTCGCTGCCATCGTCGGCGACAGATACGCGCTGCGCGATCAGGCTGACATCGCGCCATACATCACCGAACGGCGCGGCCTCTGGCATGGCCGGACACCGCTGGTGCTGAGGCCAGGCAGCGTCGAGGAAGTGAGCCGCATCATGCGGCTCGCGACCGAGACCGGCACGCCGGTCGTGCCGCAGAGCGGCAACACCGGGCTGGTCGGCGCCCAAGTGCCGGACAAGTCCGGCCGCGACATCGTGCTCTCGCTGTCGCGGCTGAACCGCATCCGCGAAATCGATGTCCTGTCGAACACCATCACCGCCGAGGCCGGCGTCATCCTGCAGACGCTCCAGGAAGC
>NZ_RZSN01000023.1:0-47362 GCF_003997315.1 Mesorhizobium sp. M1A.F.Ca.IN.020.04.1.1 | reverse complement strand
GTCGCAGGCGGTGTCGGCGATCTCCTCCGGCGTCTTCTCGCCTGACGATCCCAACCGCTACCGCGACCTCATGAACGGCCTTTATCAGAGCGACTGGTTCATGGTGGCGGCCGATTTCGACTCCTACGCCGCCTGCCAGCGCGAGGTCGACGATGTCTGGCGCAACAGTCCCGACTGGTACGCGCGCGCCATCCGCAATGTCGCCCGCGTCGGCTGGTTCTCGTCCGATCGCACCATTCGCCAATACGCGAAAGAAATCTGGAACGTACCTGTCTGATGTGATTGCATGAGGCTGCCGACAACGTGGACGTGCATGTCGCCCAAAAGTGCCTAGCCGTTTTGGGCCAACATATGCACAAACCAGAATAGTTCCCAGGGAGGGACGCCGCCTGATGAGGAAGCCGCGCGCGACCGCTGCAACAAGCGGGCCGGACGGACTGGCGCCAGCCGGCGATGTCGCGGCCATTGTCGCCGGAACGCATGGCGATCCCTTTGCAATTCTGGGTGTGCACGCGGCCGGCAAGGGCTTTGTCGCCCGCTGCTTCGTACCCAATGCCGAATGCGTCACCGCCTATGCGCTCACCGGCAAGGAAGCCGGGGAACTCGTGCGCAGCAACGATGCCGGCTTCTTCGAGGGCAAGCTTTCGATCCGCAAGCGTCAGCCGTTGCGCTATCACGCGAGGAATGCCGGCGGCGACTGGTGGCTGACCGACCCTTATTCCTTCGGCCCGGTGCTGGGCCCGATGGACGACTACTACATGGCGGAGGGCTCACACCTGAGGCTCTTCGACAAGCTCGGCGCCCATATCATCGAGCATGAGGGGACCACCGGCGTGCATTTCGCGGTATGGGCGCCCAACGCCCGGCGCGTCTCGGTGGTCGGCGCCTTCAACGACTGGGACGGCCGCCGGCACACCATGCGCGACCGCAAGGACACCGGCATCTGGGAGCTGTTCATTCCGGACCTCGGCGCCGGCCAGCCTTACAAGTTCGAGATCATCGGTCCGGACGGCGTGCGCCTGCCCCTCAAGGCCGATCCGTTCGCCTTCGAGTCCGAGCTGCGCCCGGCGACCGCTTCGGTGACGGCGCCGCCGATGGCGCATCAATGGGGCGACGAGGCGCATCGCAGCTTCTGGCAAAAGGCCGATCCGCGGCGCGAGGCGATCTCGATCTACGAAGTCCATGCCGGCTCGTGGCAGCGGCGCGATGACGGCACCTTCCTCACCTGGGACGAGCTCGCCGCGCAGCTGATTCCTTACGTGGTCGAAACCGGCTTCACCCATATCGAGTTCCTTCCGATCTCGGAGCACCCCTACGATCCGTCCTGGGGCTACCAGACGACCGGCCTTTATGCGCCGACCGCGCGCTTCGGCGATCCCGATGGCTTCGCCCGCTTCGTCGACGGTGCGCATCGTGCCGGCGTCGGCGTCATCCTCGACTGGGTGCCGGCGCATTTCCCCGTCGACGAGCATGGGCTGGTGAAGTTCGACGGCACCGCGCTCTACGAGCATGCCGACCCGCGCCAGGGTTTTCACCCCGACTGGAATACCGCCATCTACAATTTCGGCCGCCGCGAGGTGGTGTCGTTCCTCGTCAACAACGCGCTGTTCTGGGCCGAAAAATACCATGTCGACGGTTTGCGCGTCGACGCTGTCGCCTCGATGCTCTACCTCGATTATTCGCGCAGGTCAGGCGAGTGGATCCCCAACGAGAAAGGCGGGCGCGAGAATTTGCAGGCGGTCAGCTTCCTGCAGAAGATGAACAAGGAGCTCTACGGCCATCATCCCGGGGTGATGACGATCGCCGAAGAATCGACCTCATGGCCGAAGGTATCGCAGCCGGTGCATGAAGGCGGGCTCGGCTTCGGCTTCAAATGGAACATGGGCTTCATGCACGACACGCTGGAGTATTTCTCCAAGGAGCCGATCTACCGCAAGCACCATCACAACGACATCACCTTCGGCCTTGTCTACGCTTTCTCCGAGAATTTCGTCCTGCCGCTCTCCCATGACGAGGTCGTGCACGGCAAGGGCACGCTGCTCCACAAGATGGCAGGCGACGACTGGCAGAAATTCGCCACGCTGCGCGCTTACTACGCCTTCATGTGGGGTTATCCCGGCAAGAAGCTCCTGTTCATGGGCCAGGAATTCGCCCAGCGCCGCGAGTGGAGCGAGGAACGCGCGCTCGACTGGAATCTGCTGGAGCACGCCCCGCACCGCGGCGTCCGGCAGGCAGTGCGGGACTTGAACTACCTCTATCGTTCGCGCCCGGCGCTGCATGCGCGCGACTGCGAGCCGGAAGGCTTCTCCTGGCTGATCGTCGACGATCGCGACAATTCGGTCTTTGCCTGGCTGCGCAGCGCGCCGGACGGCAACCCGATCGCCGTCATTTCCAACTTCACGCCGGTGCCGCGCGAGAACTATCGCGTGCCGCTGCCGAAGGCGGGCGAGTGGCGCGAGATCATCAACACTGACGCCGCCGAGTATGGCGGCTCCGGCATGGGCAATGGCGGCATGACCGTGGCGAGCGGGGAAGGGGGCGGCACGTCGGCGACGATGCTCTTGCCGCCGCTGTCGACGATCATGCTGGAATTCGTCGCGGACGAAGCAAAGGTCCGGACAGCTTAGGAGGGAGGCAAACGATGGCAGAGATCAAGAGAACCCAGCCGCTGGCGCGCGATGCCATGGCCTATGTGCTGGCCGGCGGCCGCGGCAGCCGCCTCAAGGAGCTGACCGACCGGCGCGCCAAGCCCGCCGTCTATTTCGGCGGCAAGACGCGCATCATCGATTTTGCGCTGTCCAATGCGCTCAACTCCGGCATTCGCCGTCTCGGCGTCGCCACCCAATACAAGGCGCACTCGCTGATCCGCCACCTGCAGCGTGGCTGGAACTTCCTGCGCCCCGAACGAAACGAGAGCTTCGACATCCTGCCCGCCTCGCAGCGCGTCTCGGAAACGCAGTGGTACGAGGGCACGGCGGATGCGGTTTACCAGAACATCGATATCATCGAGGCCTATGGCCCCGAATACATGGTCATCCTAGCCGGCGACCACATCTACAAGATGGATTACGAGCTGATGCTGCGCCAGCACGTCGATGCCGGCGCCGATGTCACCGTCGGCTGCCTCGAAGTGCCGCGCATGGAGGCGACCGGCTTCGGCGTCATGCATGTCGACAAGAAGGACACCATCATCTCCTTCATCGAGAAACCCGCCGACCCGCCCGGCATACCGGACAAGCCGGACCATGCGCTGGCCTCGATGGGCATCTATGTCTTCAAGACCAAGTTCCTGATGGAGCAGTTGCGCCGCGACGCGGCCGAGCCAGGATCCAGCCGCGACTTCGGCAAGGACATCATCCCCTACATCGTCCAGCACGGTAAGGCGATCGCCCACCGCTTCGCCAAATCCTGCGTCCGCTCCTCGCACGAGTCGGAGCCTTACTGGCGCGACGTCGGGACGGTGGACGCCTATTGGGAAGCCAATATCGACCTGACCGATGTCACGCCCGAACTCGATCTCTACGACCGGGATTGGCCGATCTGGACCTATGCCGAATTGAAGCCGCCGGCCAAATTCGTGCATGACGAGGACGGCCGTCGCGGCGAGGCGATCTCCTCGCTGGTGTCCGGCGACTGCATCGTTTCCGGCGCATCGCTGCGCCGCAGCCTGATCTTCACCGGCGCGCGCATCAATTCCTATGCGAAGCTCGAGGAAGTGGTGATGCTGCCCGACGTTCAGGTTGGGCGCAACGCGCGCCTCAAGCGCGTCGTCATCGACCATGGCGTCCACATCCCGGAGGGGCTGGTGGTCGGCGAGGATGCGGCACTCGACGCCAAGCGCTTCCGCGTTTCGGAAAAGGGCATCTGCCTGATCACTCAGGATATGATCAACAAGCTGTCAACCTGATAGGGTTGATCGGCAAGTTGTCAGTCTGATCAACAAGCTGTCACTTTAGCCGTGGATCTTAGGCGCATGCAGGTTCTGTCCGTCACGCCCGAAATCTTCCCGCTGATCAAGACCGGCGGGCTTGCCGACGTGACCGGTGCCCTGCCGATCGCGCTCGCCAGCAAGGGCGTGGCGATGCGCACGCTCATCCCCGGCTATCCGGTGGTGATGGACGCTTTCAAGAAAAAGAAGGCCGTCTATCAGTACCCGCTGCTGCAGGGCGGCAAGGCTTCGGTTCACGCCGTCAAGATCGGCGAGCTTGAGCTCTTCGTGCTCGACGCGCCGCATCTTTTCGACCGCCAGGGCGGGCCCTATGGTACCGCCTCCGGCTCCGACTGGCCCGACAACTGGCGGCGCTTCGCGGCGCTGAGCCAGGTCGGCGGCGACATCGCCGGCGGCGCGATCTCCGGCTACCAGCCAGACCTCGTGCATGCCCATGACTGGCAGTCGGCAATGACGCTCGCCTACATGCGCTACGGCAATGCGATCGGCGTGCCGTCGCTGATCACCGTGCATAATCTTGCTTTTCAGGGACAGTTCGGCTCCGGCATTTTCGGCGAGCTCGGCCTGCCGGGCGTGGCGATGCAGCTCGATGGCGTCGAATATTATGGCGGCGTCGGCTTCCTCAAGGCCGGCCTGCAGGCCGCCTGGGCGATCACCACGGTGAGCCCGACCTACGCGCAGGAAATCCGCTCGCCGGAATTCGGCATGGGCCTCGACGGCCTGATCAACATGCGCGCCGTCGACCTCTACGGCATCGTCAATGGCATCGATGTCGACATCTGGAACCCGGCGACCGACAAGCACCTGGTCGCCAACTACTCGGCCGAGACGCTGGAAGCGCGCGCCCTGAACCGCAAGGCCGTGGAGGACCGCTTCAGCCTCGAGCCTGACGACAGCCCGATCGTCTGCGTGGTCAGCCGTCTGACCTGGCAGAAGGGCATGGACATTTTGGCTGCCGTGGTCGACGGCGTCGTTCAGCGCGGAGCACGACTGGCGGTTCTGGGCTCGGGCGATGCCGGCCTCGAAGGCTCGCTGCTTGCCGGGGCCGCGCGGCATCGCGGCCGCGTCGGCGTCGTCATCGGCTATGATGAGGCGCTCTCCCACATCATGCAGGGCGGTTGCGACGCGATCGTCATCCCTTCACGCTTCGAGCCTTGCGGGCTGACCCAGCTCTATGGATTGCGCTATGGCTGCGTGCCGGTCGTCGCCCGCACCGGCGGCCTCGCCGACACCATCATCGACGCCAACGAGGCGGCGCTTTCGGCAGGCGTCGCCACCGGTTTCCAATTCGCGCCGAACAATGGCGGCGCCCTCCTGCACGCCATCCGCCGCCTGGTCGAAGCGCATGCCAGACCCGCCGCCTGGGCCTCGATCCAGCGCCAGGGCATGAAGGCCGACGTTTCCTGGGACAAGAGCGCCGAGAAATATGTCGAACTCTATCGCTTGCTGCTTTCAAAAAGGGCTGCCTGAGGCATGATCAAAACCGTCCCTACCAAACCCTATACCGACCAGAAGCCCGGCACCTCCGGCCTGCGCAAGAAGGTGCCTGTCTTCCAGCAGGAGCACTATGCCGAGAACTTCATCCAGTCGATCTTCGACGCGCTGGAAGGTTTTCAGGGCAAGACGCTGGTGATCGGCGGCGACGGCCGTTTCTACAACCGCGAGGTCATCCAGACGGCCATCGCCATGGCCGCTGCGAACGGCTTCGGCAAGGTGATGGTCGGGCAGGGCGGCATCCTGTCGACGCCGGCCGCGTCCAACATCATCCGCAAATACAAGACCTTTGGCGGCATCATCCTGTCGGCCAGCCACAATCCGGGAGGCCCGCACGAGGACTTCGGCATCAAATACAATGCCGGCAACGGCGGCCCTGCGCCGGAGAAGATCACCGACGCGATCTTCGAAAAGTCCAAGACGATCTCGAGCTTCAAGACCGCCGACATCGGCACCGTCGACATCGACACGATCGGCACCTTCCAAGCCGGCGGCATGACGGTCGAGGTGTTCGACCCGGTCAAGGACTATGCCGAGCTGATGGAGAGCCTGTTCGACTTCGACGCCATCCGCGCGAATTTCAAATATGGCTTCCGCATGCGCTTCGACGCCATGCACGCGGTGACCGGCCCCTATGCCAAGGAGATCCTCGAGCGTAGGCTCGGCGCCCCGGCCGGGACCTGCCGCAATTTCAAGCCGCTGCCCGATTTCGGCGGCCATCACCCCGATCCGAACCTGGTCCATGCCAAACATCTCTATGACGAGATGATGGGGCCGGACGCGCCGGATTTCGGCGCCGCTTCCGACGGTGACGGCGACCGCAACCTGATCATCGGCAAGGGCATCTTCGTAACGCCCTCGGATTCTCTGGCGATGCTGGCCGCCAATGCGCATCTGGCGCCCGGCTACAAGGAAGGCCTGAAGGGCATCGCCCGCTCGATGCCGACCAGCGGAGCGGCCGATCGCGTCGCCGAGAAGCTCGGCGTCGGCATCTACGAGACGCCGACCGGCTGGAAGTTTTTCGGCAATCTGCTCGACGCCGGCATGGCGACGATCTGCGGCGAGGAAAGCGCCGGCACCGGTTCCAACCATGTGCGCGAGAAGGACGGGCTGTGGGCCGTGCTTCTGTGGCTCAACATCCTCGCTGCGCGGGGCGAGAGCTGCAAGGACATCGTCACCAAGCACTGGGAAAGCTACGGCCGCAACTATTACTCGCGCTACGACTATGAGGAGGTCGAGACAGACCGCGCCAACGCACTGGTCGACGAATTGCGCGCCAAGCTCGGCTCGCTGCCCGGCACCAGCGTGCGCGGCATGAAGATCGCCAGCGCCGACGACTTCGCCTATCACGACCCGGTCGACGGCTCGGTGAGCAAACACCAGGGCATCAGGATCCTGTTCGAGGGCGGCTCGCGCGTCGTGTTCCGGCTCTCCGGCACCGGCACTTCCGGCGCCACGCTGCGCGTCTATATCGAGCGTTACGAGCCCGACAAGGCGAGGCATGACCTCGACACGCAGGAAGCGCTCGCCGACCTCATCGCCGCCGCCGACGACATCGCCGGCATCAAGAGCCACACCGGTCGCAACAAGCCGAGCGTGATTACTTGAAAGTGGTGAGGATTTCCCCTTCTCCCCTTGTGGGAGAAGGTGGCCGAGCGAAGTTCGGACGGTTGAGGGGTGCTCCAGCTTGGCGCAAACCCGTGTCCAGAGCATCGACGCCTCATTCCTTCCAACGCCCCTCATCCGTCTCGGCGCTGCGCGCCGATCCACCTTCTCCCACAAGGGGAGAAGGGGAGAGGCCCGCATGACCCTCGGCGCCAGCATCACTCCCGAAGGCATCCGCTTTGCCGTTTGCTCCTCATCGGCCAGACGTCTTTGGGTCTCGCTCTTCGACGACAGCGGCACGCGCGAGATCGACCGGCTGGAACTCAACCCGGAAGGCGAGGGCGTGCATGCACTCCTTGTCACCGGCCTTGGGGACGGCACGCGTTACGGTTTTCGCGCCGACGGCGACTATGCGCCGGAGCGCGGCCTCTGGTTCGATCCGAACAAGCTTCTCATCGATCCGTATGCCGTCGAGGTCGATCGTCCATACCAATATCACTGGAGGCTGGCCGCCAAACGCAATGAAGGCGCCGACACTGCGCCGCTCATGCCGAAGGCAATTGCTCATTCCCTGCCCAAACCGCAGCCGCCCCAGCCGCCGCTGTTCCGGCCCGGCGGCCTGATTTACGAACTGAACGTCCGCTCCTTCACCAGGCTGCATCCGGACGTCCCCGAGGCCCAGCGCGGCACCATCGCGGCGCTTCCCCATCCGGCTGTCGTCGAGCATCTGAAGCGTCTCGGCGTTTCCGCCGTCGAGTTGATGCCGATCACGGCCTCGATCGACGAGCGCCATTTGCCGCCGCTGGGGCTGAACAATGCCTGGGGCTACAATCCCGTCACCTTCATGGCGCTCGATCCCCGCCTGGCTCCGGACGGCCTGAGCGAATTGCGCGATACCGTCGCGGCGCTGCGTGAAGCGGGTATCGGCACGATCCTCGACCTCGTCTTCAACCACACCGGCGAAAGCGACCGGCTCGGGCCGACACTGTCGCTGCGCGGCCTCGACGCCCGGACCTATTACCGGCACATGCCGGACGGCCGACTGGCCAATGACACCGGCACCGGCAACACCGTCGCCTGCGACCACCCGGTCGTGCAGAGGATGGTGCTCGACACGCTGCGCCATTTCGTCCGCCATGCCGGCGTCGACGGCTTCCGCTTCGATCTGGCGCCGGTGCTCGGCCGCGTTGACGGCACGTTCGATCCGGAGGCGCCGCTTCTCGAAGCCATCGCCGGCGACCCCGTGCTCGCCGACCGCGTGCTGATCGCCGAGCCATGGGATATTGGCGCGACCGGCTACCAGCTCGGCAATTTCCGGCCGCCATACCTTGAATGGAACGACCGCTATCGCGATGACGTCCGGCGTTTTTGGCGCGGCGACACGGGCGCGATCGGCGCTTTAGCCACGCGGCTTGCCGGCTCCTCCGATGTCTTCGGCAGGGCGGGCCAGCCGGTGAGCCGCAGCGTCAATTTCATCGCCGCGCATGACGGCATGACGCTGGCCGACATCGTTGCCTATGAGAAGAAGCACAATGCGGCCAATGGCGAGCACAATCGCGACGGCCACAATGACAATCTGTCGTGGAACAACGGTGTCGAGGGCGAGACCGATGACGCCGAAATCGCCAAGGCCCGCTTCGGTGACCAGCGCGCGCTGCTTGCGACGCTCTTTGCCTCGCGCGGCACCATCATGCTGACCGCCGGCGACGAGTTCGGCCGCACACAGAAGGGCAACAACAACGCCTATGCGCAGGACAACGCCATCACCTGGCTCGACTGGGCCGGCCGCGACCGGGCGCTGGAGCGGTACACAGCAGCGCTTGCGCAACTGCGCCGTGCCTTTCCGCCGTTATCCGACACGAATTTCCTGACCGGCAAAGCTGCAGACGGAATGGAAATCCCGGACGTCGAGTGGTTGACCGAAACCGGCGCACCGCTCGGCGAGGCCGACTGGAACGATCCCGGCCGTCACCGCCTCGTCATGATCCTCGGCGATAGCCAGCGCGGTCGCCTTGCCGTCATGGTCAATGGCGACCGCCGCCAATGCGTCTTCACCTTGCCGCCGCGAGATGGCTACGAGTGGCGTTCGGCGATCAAGACGCAGGCGATCGACCTTGCGCGGCCGCTGCCCGGCCGCACCATCAATTTCATGATCGAGCGCAGGGCGGCCGGAAACGCCCACGCCGGGAAGGGTTCGTAATGGCTGGTGGGAATGCCGAATGGTGGCGCGGCTGCGTGGTCTACCAGATCTATCCGCGCTCCTTCCAGGATACGAACGGCGACGGCAGCGGCGATCTCAAGGGGGTAACGTCGCGTCTTGCCCATGTCGCTTCGCTCGGCGTCGACGCCGTCTGGCTCTCGCCCTTCTTCAAGTCGCCGATGGCCGACATGGGCTATGACGTGTCGGACTATCGCGATGTCGATCCGATGTTCGGCACACTGGAGGATTTCGACGCGCTGGTCGCCGAGGCGCACCGGCTCGGCCTCAAGCTCATCATCGACCAGGTGATCTCGCATTCGTCCGACAAGCACGAATGGTTTGTCGAGAGCCGCGCCAGCCGTGACAACGCCAAGGCGGACTGGTATGTCTGGGCCGACGCCAAGCCGGATGGCAGTGCGCCCAACAACTGGCAGTCGCTGTTCGGCGGGCCGGCCTGGGAGTGGGACGCCACCCGCCGGCAATACTACATGCACAATTTTCTGGCCGCGCAGCCGGATCTGAATTTCCACAATCCGGAGGTGCAGGATGCGGTGCTTGACACCGTGCGCTTCTGGCTGGAGCGCGGCGTTGACGGGTTCCGGCTGGATACCGTGAACTACTATGTCCACGACCGCTGGCTGCGCGACAACCCGCCGCTGGCTTCAAGCGTCGCCGGCACCAACGTCGCCACCACCACCTACGCCTTCCAGGAGCATCTCTTCGACAAGACGCGCCCCGAGAATCTCGATTTCCTGAAGCGCTTCCGCGCGTTGCTCGACGAATATCCGGACCGTGCCGCCGTCGGCGAAGTGGGCGATGAGGAGCGCTCGCTGCAGACGCTCGCCGCCTACACCTCCGGCGGCGACAAATTGCAGATGTGCTACACCTTCGACCTGCTCGGCCCGCAATTCTCGGCCGCCCATGTGCGCGGCTGCGTCGAGGCGTTCGAGAACGCGGTTGCCGACGGCTGGGTCTGCTGGGCCTTCTCCAACCACGACGTCATGCGCCATGTCAGCCGCTGGACGCAGCCGGGCGAAAATCCTGATGCGGTGGCGAAATTCGCGATCGCGCTGCTGTCCTGCCTGCGCGGCTCGATCTGCCTCTACCAGGGCGAGGAGCTTGGGCTGGAGGAAGCCGAGCTTGCCTATGAGGACCTGCGCGATCCGCTGGGCGTCCGTTTTTGGCCGGGCGTGAAGGGCAGGGACGGCTGCCGCACCCCGATGGTGTGGGAGGCCGGGGCCGAAAATGGTGGCTTCTCCGCGGGCAAGCCCTGGCTGCCGGTACCGCCGTCGCATCGCGCCCGCGCGGTCGATGTGCAGGAGGGCGAGGACGGTTCTGTCCTTGCCGCCTATCGCTCGATGCTGGCCTTGCGCAAGCGCCATCCGGCGCTGATCGCCGGCTCGATCCGGTTCCTAGGGGCGGAGGGCGATGTGCTTGCTTTCATCCGTCAGCGCGAAAACGAGAACTTGCTATGCGTCTTCAACTTCGCCGGTGAGCCGGCGAACTGGACGCTGCCGGCCGAGATCAGCGATGTCGAGATAACGGTTCTTGCCGTAGACGTCGCCGGCGTTCTTGGCGGTGTTCTCGGAGAAACTGCGCTGGCGCTGCCGCCTGTAGGGTACTTCGTCGGGAGAATTGGCTGACGGTCGCTACTGCACCAGCACCGAGCGTCCGCAAGTCGCGCCGGTGACCCGCACATAGGCCTGGCCGACATGCACGCCAAGCACCGCAAGCACATTGTAGACGAGGTTGTCGACCGGCGCGGTGACGCCATTGAGCAGCGTCGTCACCGCCGGCTTCACCGTGCCGAGCAGGGTGGTCGCGTCGAGACCGAGGCCGAGCGCGTTGACCGTCAGCGACAGGTTGTTCACCAGCGAGGTGGTGAGCGACTGCGTCAGGTTCTTGGTCGACACTGTCTTGATCGCCTTGTTGGCGATCTCGGTGGCGCTGAAGGTCAGATTCGTCGGCGCCATGCTGGTGACCGAGAAGCCCGACGATCCCTTGATCTGCAGCAGATTGACGTTGACCAGCAGCATCTTGAGGCTGACGTCGGCGATGTCGGCGTCGCTGAAGGATTGCGGCTTGCCGAAATCCGCGAAGCCGCTGGCGTTGCTGTCGGCGAGATGGGCCGCGACGACGCCCGGCTGCGCGGCGATGGAGACCTTGATGCTGGAGGGCCCTGTCGGGCAGCTGATGTCGGTCAGCTTGGCTTCGGCATAGGCGACCTCGATATTGAGCGGCAGGTTGACGGCAAGCAGCTTGACGCCGCCCCCCAAATTCATTCCGGCTGTGCCATTTCCGGTGCCGTTGCCAAAGCCATTGCCGTTGTTCCCGTTCCCAATCCCGACGCTGGCATTGAGCTTGATGCGCGTCTGCGCCGTGCGCACCACCGTGCCCAATTCTCCCACCGCCAGCCATGGCGACGATTGCATGGGTTCGCCGACGGCGACCTGGAGCGTCGTCGATGTCAGTCCCGGTATCGTCGCCCCGAGGTCGACCGTAACCTTGTTCGTGCCGTTGGCGAGCGCCGCGGCTGCGCTCAGCATGCTCATGGCGCTGGCGCTGACCGAAAGCCCGGCGGGCTTCTGTCCGAGCGCCAGACTGCCTACCGAGCCGAGGTCGACGAGATGGCCAAGCGGGACCTTGACCGAGTTGGTGGCGCTCGAGGCCATGGTCTGCAGCGCGAGCTTGGCGGTGCGGTCGAGCCCGGGCACGTTGGCCATCGCGGTGGCGATCTGGCCGACCGTTGCCTTCGAGCCGAGCACGTCCGAATAGGTAACACCGGTCAGACGCAGCTGCGTCGCCAGCGCATCGGTGAAGGAGAGCACGTCGACATCGGCCGAGATCAGCGAATTGTAGTCCATCACGCTGAGCGAGAGGTTGCCGCCCAGAAGCGCGCCGAGCAGCGCGTTGAGGACGCCGCCATTGACGCTGGCGAGGCGCGATCCGACCGAGAATGCTGCTGCGGGCTGGGCGCTTGCGGTGGCTGTCGTGCCGATCACCGGCGGAGCCATCACCGAAGCGGCGAAATAGAGCGTGCCGAGCTTCTTCATCGACACCTGGACGGCATTGTAGGGCAGCTTGCCCGCCTCGAAGCGGCTGCCGGCCGCGATGGAACTGACCCCCGAATAGCGTCCGGGCACGACCTCGACGACCGCCTTGCTGCCGGTCGGCTCGATTTTGGTACCCTGCTGCTGCACGGCCACGGACGTGATTCCGTTGTCCTTCAACGTCGTCAGTACGGCTTGCTGGGCTTTGTTGATGTTGGCGGCGGCGGTGATCGCGGCGAGGTCGACGATCGACTGCGCGGCGCGGCGTTCGTTATAGAGCGAGCCCTCGTCGATCGCGAACGCGGTCAGCGTCAGCGCCACTGGCGTGCAGAGCGCGGTCATAACCGCGAAATTGGCGCGCCGGTCGGCGATCAGCCGTCGCGCAGCGTCCATCACTCCCCTCGCGGAGTAGCGCATCATATGCCTCCGACCCGGATCGTCGACTGGCGCTGGATCGTCGTCCCCGGCAACGGCAGTGTCCTGAACAGGCTCCAGATCGGCAGGTCGCGCGCGTCATAGCTGACTGAGACGATGAACTGGCTGCCGTCGACGGTGCTGTCCTTGGCGTCGACCGTCAGCTTTTTCGGGTCGACAAAAGCATAGCCGGCGACGTCATGGCTGATGAAATCGGTGACCAGCGCCTGGCGCTCCGTCTGGTTGAGGCCTGCGATCGCCGTTCGCGCCGCGTCCGCGGCGATCTGCTGGACCGAATGGCTGGCGCCGAAATAGATTCCGTATGCAACCATTCCGAGCAACAGCAGGATGAAGATCGGCGCCAGCATGGCGAATTCGACCGCCGATGTGCCCGCGGCGTCAGCCCGGAAACGGAACCAAGGAGCAAGGAAATTTCGGTTCTTCAGCATGGGCCGGAGAATGCCAAAACCTGCTTGCAAAAACAGAAAACGGCTGGAACAACCGAAAGGTGCACACAGTTGAACGGGGCGCCTAAGCTTTAGATATCGCTGTTTTAGCGAAACGCTGCTCACTCAACGTCAAGCAGCGGGCAGTTGAAATAAGATATTCCTCTGTCTAGTCTCCCGCCACCAGCCGCCGGAAGGGAACCGGCGGCGCGCTCAAAAAGGGACCCGTTGACGGTTCCGGGGCGTCAACACTCAAGGCGTGGTTGAGGGGCCGCGCCAACAAGGGAGAGACTTCATGCTCAAAAACCTGCTGAAGGCGACCGTGTTCGCCACCACGATGGCTTTGGCGACCGGTGCCTTCTACACGCCCGCCTTTGCCGAGACCGTCTACAATCGCGGATCCGCTGCCGAGGCGGAGACGGTCGATCCGCACAAGACGTCGACGGTCTACGAGGCCGATATTATACGCGACCTGTTCCAGGGCCTCGTCATGCATGACCCGAAGACGAACCTCATTCCGGGCGCCGCCGAAAGCTGGACGGTGTCCGACGACGGCACTGTCTACACCTTCAAGCTGCGCAAGGACGGCCTGTGGTCGGATGGCAGCCCGGTGACGGCGGACGACTTCGTCTACTCGTTCCATCGGCTGGAAGACCCGGCCACCGCTGCAGAATACGCCTCGATGCTCTATCCGGTGAAAGGCGCCGAGGACTTCAACACGAAGAAAGGCAAGGCTGAGGATATGGGCGTGAAGGCGATCGACGCCAACACGCTGCAAGTCACGCTGAAGGCTCCGACGCCCTACTTCCTGGAGATGCTGACCCACCAGGCGACCTATCCGGTCAACAAGGCTTCGATCGACAAGCTCGGCGCGGACTGGATCAAACCGGGCAAGCTGGTCTCCAACGGCGCCTACACGCTGGCGGAGTGGATTCCCAACGACCACATGAAACTGGTCAAGAACCCGAAGTTCTGGGACGCCGCGAGCGTCAAGCTCGACGTGGTCAACTACATCCCGACCGAGGATCGCTCGTCCGCGATGAAGCGCTTCGAGGCCGGCGAACTCGACAGCTATGGCGACCTGCCGACCGAACAGCTCGCCGATCTCAAAACCAAATTCGGTGACCAGATCCGTGTGGGGCCATATCTCGGCACCTATTATTATGCGGTCAAGACCGATAAGGCGCCTTGGGACAACGTCGAGCTGCGCAACGCCATCTCGATGGCGATCGATCGCGACTTCCTCGCCGAGAAGGTCTGGCAGAACTCTATGCTGCCCGGCTATTCGATGGTGCCTCCGGGCATCGACGGCTACACGCCGGCACTGGCCAAATACGCCGACATGTCTCAGATCGACCGCGAGGATGCGGCCAAGAAAGTGCTGGAAAAGCTTGGCTATACACCCGAGCATCCGTTGAAGATGGAGATCCGCTACAACACCTCGGAGAACCACAAGAACACCGCGGTCGCCATCCAGGAACAGCTGAAGCCGCTCGGCATCGAGGTGACGCTGCTCAACACCGACACCAAGACCCACTATGGCTTCCTCGAGCAGAAGGGCAACTACGACGTCGCCCGCGCCGCCTGGATCGCAGACTACAAGGATCCGGAGACCTTCCTCGGCATCTCGCGCAAGGCGAGCGGCAACAACTACTCGAACTACAACAGCCCTGCCTATGAAGCCGCCATGGACAAGGCGGCCGCCGCCGGCGGCAAGCCTGAGGAGCGCATGAAGGACCTCGCCGCAGCCGAGCGCATCCTCGTCGACGATGTCGGCCAGATCCCGCTGCTCTACTACAGCTACCACGACATCGTTTCCTCCAAGCTGCATGGCTTCGAGGACAATGTGATGGACATTCATCCGTCTCGCTTCATCTCCAAGGACTGACAAGGAACCTTGGCCGTGCCGCCGCTCTCTTTTAGGGAGCGGCGGCCGCGGTCTGTCGTCGTGCCGGGCCGAAAGTCGCATTGGATTTTCGGCGATCGCGGTGCGAAGATCAGAGATGCCAGCGCGCCACGATCTCGTCTGGAGAGCCGTCGCCCTGGCTGAAGCGGGGCGCCGATGCTGCGTTATGTCTTCCGGCGGCTATTGACCGCCATCCCGACGCTGTTCGTCATCGTGACGGTGGCGTTCTTCCTGATCCGCGTCGCGCCAGGCGGCCCGTTCAACCAGGAGCGGGGCTTGAGCCCCGAGATCAGGGCCAATCTCGAAGCCCAGTTCGGCCTCGACGATCCGCTCTGGCTGCAATATCTCCACTATCTCGGCAATCTTTTGCGCGGCAGTTTCGGACCGAGCTACAACCTGCCGGATTTCACCGTCACCGAACTCTTCGCCAAGGGCCTGCCGATCTCGGTGCAGATCGGTACCTCGGCGCTGGTGCTGGCGCTGCTGCTCGGCTCGATCCTCGGCACGATCGCCGCGCTCAACCAGAATAAAATAGCCGACTATTCGGTGATCGCTCTAGCCACCGCCGGCAGCACCATCCCCACCTTCGTCACCGCGCCGGTGATCCAGCTCGTCTTCGGCCTTTCCTGGAAGCTGTTGCCGATCGGCGGCTGGGGCGACGGCGCCTTAATCAACAAGGTCGGGCCGGTGCTGACGCTTGCCTTGCCTCAGATCGCCATCGTCGCCCGCCTGATGCGCGGCTCGATGATCGAGAGCCTGCGCTCGCACCACATCCGCACCGCCCGCGCGCTCGGCCTCTCCGACTGGTCGGTGGTGGTCAAGCACGCGCTGCGCGGCGCCGTGCTGCCGATCGTCTCCTTCACCGGTCCGGCGGCGGCGGCGCTGCTCACCGGCTCGATCATCGTCGAGACCATCTTCTCCATTCCAGGTGTCGGCCGCTACTTCGTCGACGCCGCGCTCAACCGCGACTACACGCTGGTCATGGGAACTGTGGTGGTGATCGCGCTCTTCACCATCGTCTTCAACCTGATCGTCGATCTTCTCTATGCGGTCGTCGATCCGAGGGTGCGCTATGACTGAGCTTGCCGTAGCCGCTCCGGAGCCGATCGTCGGCCGCTCGCTCTGGGGCAATGCTTGGGCGCGGCTGAAGCGCAACCGCGCCGCCATGTTCAGCCTCTACTATCTGGCATTCATTGCCGTCATCAGCGTGTTCGGCCCTATGGTCGTGCCGCATGAATACACGACCATCTACGGCGACTATGTGCGCACGCCGCCGAGCCTGTCGGCCTATCCGAAGCCCGACATGATCCAGGGTGCGCTGAGCGACGCGATCAAACGCATGCGCGTCGACATCAAGGAGTGGCACCAGGACGGCAGCCGCGTCGTCGTCACCGTCACCTCCAAGAAGCCGATCGACGACCGCAATATCCGCTATCTCGACCGCTCCGACGCCTTCGACGACACGAAGATCGAGAGCAAGTCGCCCGATGGGCTCGAAATGACCATGAGCTCGGCCGTCAAGCAGCAGTATTTCTTCTTCGGCACCGACAACACCGGGCGCGATCTCTTGTCTCGCACGCTGATGGCCGGGCGCATTTCGCTCGCGATCGGCCTGCTTGCCGGTGTCGTCGCCGGCGTCATCGGCGTGATCTACGGCGCGACGGCCGGCTTTGCCGGCGGCAGGGTCGACGAGGTGATGATGCGCATCGTCGACGTGCTTTACTCGCTGCCCTTCATCTTCTTCGTCATCATGCTTGTGGTGTTCTTCGGCCGCAACTTCGTGCTGATGTTCCTGGCGGTGGGGGCGGTGCTGTGGCTCGACATGGCGCGCATCGTGCGCGGCCAGGCGCTGTCGATCCGCAGGCAAGAATACGTTCAGGCGGCGGAAGCGATGGGCGTCGGCCAGCGCGGCATCCTCGTGCGCCACGTCATCCCCAACCTGCTCGGGCCGGTGGTGATCTACATGACGCTGCTGGTGCCGCAGGTCATCATCCTGGAAAGCTTCCTGTCCTTCCTCGGGCTTGGCGTGCAGGAGCCGATGACGAGTTGGGGCGTGCTGATTTCGGTCGGTGCCAAGAACATCGGCTATGCCAACTGGCTGCTGTTGTTCCCGGCCTTTTTCCTCGTTTCGACGCTGTTCGCGCTGAACTTTGTCGGCGACGGCCTGCGCGACGCGCTCGACCCCAAAGATCGATAAGGATGGGGATCGCTGACATGGCTTCCGAAACGATCCTCAGCGTCAAGGACCTGCGCGTCCGCTTCCAGACCCTCGACGGCACGGTCGAGGCGGTGAAGGGCATCAGCATAAAGGTCAATGCCGGCGAGACCGTCGCCGTCGTCGGCGAATCCGGATCCGGCAAGAGCCAGACGATGATGGCCGCGATGAGCCTGCTTTCCTCTAATGGCGAAGCGACCGGCCAGGTCGACTACCGCGGCCGCAACCTCCTGGAGATGACCAAGAGCGAGCTCAACAAGGTTCGCGGCCGCAAGATCAGCATGATCTTCCAGGAGCCGATGACCTCGCTCGATCCGCTCTACACCATCGGCAACCAGCTCATCGAGCCAATCCGCCGCCATCGCGGCCTGAGCGCCCAGGCCGCGCGTGAAGAGGCGCTGAAGCTGTTGAGACTGGTGCACATCCCCGATCCCGAGCGGCGGATGAAATCCTATCCGCACGAAATGTCGGGCGGCCAGCGCCAGCGCGTCATGATCGCGATGGCTTTGGCGAACGATCCCGATATTCTGATCGCCGACGAGCCGACGACGGCGCTGGACGTCACCATTCAGGCGCAGATCCTGATGCTGCTTGCCGAACTGCAGCGCAAGCTCGGCATGGCGATCGTCTTCATCACCCATGATCTCGGCATCGTCCGCCGTTTCGCCGACCGCGTCTATGTCATGCGCCAGGGCGAGGTGGTGGAAGAGGGCGAGGCGGAAGCGCTTTTCGCCAATCCGCAGCACGCCTACACCAAGATGCTGCTCGCCGCCGAGCCGACCGGCACCAAGGCGGCCGCGCCCGCCAATTCGCCCGTGCTGCTCGAAGGCCGCAACGTCGAGGTCGTCTTCAAGATCGGCGGTGGTTTTCTCGGCGGCGAGCCGCTGATGTTGCGGGCCGTCGACAAGATATCGATCCGGCTGAAGCGCAACCAGACGATCGGCATCGTCGGCGAGTCCGGCTCCGGCAAATCGACGCTCGGCCGCGCGCTGCTGCGGCTGCTCCCCAGCGACGGCGTCATCCGCTTTGGCGACCGCGACATCTCAGAGGCCGACCGCCACGCGATGCGGCCGCTGCGGCGCGAATTGCAGCTCGTCTTCCAGGATCCGTTTGGCTCGCTGTCGCCGCGCATGACGGTTGGCCAGGTCATCACCGAAGGGCTTTTGGTGCACGAGCCTTCGCTGACGGGCAAACAGCGCGACCAGCGTGCCGTCGAGGCGTTGCGCGAGGTCGGCCTCGACCCCAACGCGCGCAACCGCTACCCGCATGAGTTCTCCGGCGGCCAGCGCCAGCGCATCGCCATTGCCCGCGCTATGATCCTGAAGCCGAAAGTGGTGGTGCTTGATGAGCCGACCTCGGCGCTCGACCGCTCGGTGCAGAAGCAGATCGTCGAGCTATTGCGCAAGCTGCAGTCGGACCACGGACTGTCCTACCTCTTCATCAGCCACGACCTCGCAGTGGTGCGCGCCATGGCCGACTACATCATCGTCATGAAGCAGGGAAAGATCGTCGAGGAAGGGCCGGCCGAGGAGATCTTCGGCAATCCGCGCGAAGCCTACACGCAGACACTGATGAAGGCGGCGATCGATACGACCAGGTTCCGCATCAGCGCTTGAGATTTCCGCTGCTCGGCGACGCCCTGCTCACTGCGAGGACGGGCAGCGGCTCTTCCTGGCCGCGATGATCGCCTGCTGCTGTTGCTGCAGCCGCTCGATCCTGGCGGTATCGCGATTGGCCACGACCGTCTTTACGCGCTCGCCGCCGAGCAGCCAAGTCGGCACGCTGGTATTGGCGACCTTGCCGCGGCTGATCGCCGTCCGCGAAATATCGGTGGCGGTGTCGCCGAGCGCGCTGTTGAGCTCGGCGCAGCTCATCCCGTCGTATTTCGCCGGATTTATCGACGCAACACTCGACGAGCAGCCTGCGATCAAGGTCAACGGCAAGAGAGCCCGCAGCGTGAACTTCATACTCTTACCCCGGTCTCGCCGTTCCAAAAATCGTCCAGCAGCTCTCGAATGGGATAGCGGCAACCATTAGGCCAAAGTGAGGGCCTATTGTCGACCATTTATCTGATTGATTGATTGACGGCAGGCTTTTGCGGAAGGCTGGCGGCGGCGAAAGCGCGTGGCTTGATATCGATGCGGATACAGAGCCACAAGAAACGCCGGACAGAGGTCCGTCCGAATCGAGAGCCGTAAAATTGTATTGCGGTCCGTTACCGATCCTTAGGCATGGTTGAAACTGCTCTGCGGCGTTAACGCCACGGTTGCATTGCGTCTGCGATATTGCCGGCTGCACAACGCAAGGTGGGGCCTCCATGATTGACCAGATACGCTCGCTGCTCGAGCAGCATCCGATGATTCCGCTGAATTTCGGCGCGCTCGCTGACGACGCCAATCTCTATGACGCGGGGCTGACCTCCTTCGCCTCAGTGCAGATGATGCTGGCGCTCGAAGAGGAGTTCGACATCGAATTCCCCGAGACGATGCTGACGCGGCGCACCTTCTCTTCGCTGGCCAGCATCGCGGATGCGGTTTCGCAGTTGACGCGCAAGGCGGCGTAGCCATGAACGTGTTGAGAAAGATAGAGGCGGCCTCGCTCGCGGAGGCGCCCGAAGCCGCGACCGAGCGCATGCGCCGCGTCGCCGAGATCGCCGCCGGCCATGCCGACCCCGTCGACAAGGAGGGGCGTTTCCCGGCGGAGACGATCGAGGCGCTGAAGCGCGAGCGCCTGCTCGGCGTGGCGATCCCGATCGAGCATGGCGGCGAGGGGCTCGGCACGATGCAGATCGCCGACCTCATCGTGCAGCTCGGCCAGGCCTGCGGCTCGAGCGCGATGATCTATGCCATGCATCAGATCAAGACGTCGAGCTTTGTCACTCACGGTGGCGCCAGCGATTGGCACCGCGCTTATATGCGGCGCATCGCCGACGAGCAGCTTCTGATGGCTTCGGCGACTACGGAGGCCGGCATCGGCGGCAATTTGCGCAACTCGATCTGTGCGGTCGAGGTCGCCGGCGGTCGCTTCGCGTTGACCAAGGAAGCCACCGTCATCTCCTATGGCAACTATGCCGACGCCATCCTCGCCACGGCGCGTCGCGCCCCCGATGCGGCCAGCTCCGATCAGGTGATGGTGGTGATCCCGGCCGACGGCAACCGCACGCTTGAGCGCACGTCGGTGTGGGACACGCTCGGCATGCGCGGCACCTGCTCCGACGGCTTTCATCTGGTCGCCACGGGTGACGCGGCGCAGATATTCCCGAAGCCGTTCTCCGAGATCGCGGCCCAGTCGATGCTGGCCAGCTCGCACATCTTCTGGGCGGCGACCTGGTTCGGCATCACCGCCGACGCCTTCAATCGGGCGCAGGCCTTCGTCAAGGCGGCGGCGCGCAAGCAGCCCGACTCCATGCCGCCGGGCGCGCTGAGGCTTGCCGAAGCGGCCGCCCTTTTGCAGGAGATGAAAGGCCACCTTGCGGCCGCCATCCACCGCTTCGAAGCGGCCGCGGGCGACGACGACGCGCTGTCTTCGATCGGCTTCGCCGCCGAGATCAACGCGCTGAAGGTCGCGGCCAGCGAGAAGGCCGGCGCCGTGGTGCGTCTCGCCATGCTGGTCAACGGCATTCTTGGCTACAAGAACGGTACCCCGTTCAGCGTCGGCCGGCACCTGCGCGACGTGACCTCGGCGCCGGTGATGATCTCCAACGACCGCATCCTTTCCAATACCGCGACGCTCATGCTGATGAGCCGCTTCGACACCGGCCTGGGGAGCTGAGATGGACGCCAAGACATTCGACTCCAAGTCGCTGCTCGACAGCCTGTTCGAGAACGGCATCCTGTTCGAATCCGGCGTCGACGGCCTTTATGGCCGTTCGGGCGCGTTCGAGGACGTGATCGAGCGGTTCGAGCGTCTCGTCACCTGGCTCGGCGCGCCCGACAAGGCCACCCGCATCCATTTTCCGCCGGGCATGAGCCGCGCGACGCTGGAGAAGAGCGGCTACATGAAGAGCTTCCCGCAGCTTGCCGGCTGCGTGCATTCCTTCATGGGCGGCGAGCGGGAGCATGCGCAGCTGCTCGGCATGATGGCTGACGGCGGAGACTGGACGGAGCTGCAGAAGGCGACGGACCTCGCGCTGACACCCGCCGCCTGCTATCCGCTCTATCCCACAATAGCTGCGCGCGGCCCGGTGCCGGCGCAGGGCCTTCTTTTCGAACTCTCCTCCTACTGCTTCCGCCACGAGCCGTCGAAGGACCCGGCGCGCATGCAGCTCTTCCGCATGCGCGAGTTCGTCAAGATCGGTACGGCCGAGCAGGTGCGCTCGTTCCGCGAAAGCTGGCTGAAGCGCGGCAGGGCCATGATCGAGTCGCTCGACCTGCCCTGCGAGGTCGATCTTGCCAACGATCCGTTCTTCGGCCGCGGCGGCAGGATGATGGCCAACAACCAGCGCGATCAGGGCCTGAAATTCGAGCTGCTGATTCCGGTGACCAGCATCGAGAAGCCGACCGCCTGCTTGAGCTTCAATTGTCACCAGGACCATTTTGGCCAGACCTGGGGCCTGAAGTTCGCCGACGGGGAGTTCTGCCATTCGGCCTGCGTCGGCTTCGGGCTGGAGCGCGTGGCGCTGGCGCTGTTCCGCCACCATGGGCCGGACACGGAAGCCTGGCCGGCGGCGGTCCGCGACGTGCTCTGGAGCGTGTGAGATGCTGAGGGCTATCGCCGGCCTCGATCCGGCCACCTACCGGCCGCACTGGCTGCACGATCCGCAAAGGCGGTGGCCGCAGACCAACTGCTATGTCGACCTTCTGATCGAGGTTCTGCACGCGACCGGGCACGATCCGGTCGCGGCGCTCGGTTTCACAGCGGCGCAGGATTTCGAAGGTGATCAGTTCACGTTCTTCAAGTTCCCGACCGCCGACCTGCAGAGGCTGGCGGGGCTGGACATCCAAGAGCTGGCGGTCTTCGACCGGCTGGAGACGCATGTGCTGACGCAAGTCGAGCTCGGCCGGCTGCCGCTGGTCGAGGTCGATGCCTTCTACCTGCCCGACACCAAAGGCCTCACCTACCGCAGCGGCCATTCCAAGACCACAGTCGGCATCAATGCGCTCGATCCCGAGTCGCGGCAGATGCGCTACTTCCACAATGACGGCTACTTCGCGCTCGAGGGCCAAGACTATGACGGCATCTTCGGCCAATGGGATGGTGTGTCGGCGGGCGACCTGCCGCTGTTTCCTTACGCGGAATTCGTGAAGCTCGACGCCACGCGCCCGGCCCGCGACGCGGTCGGGACCGCGGCGGCGCTGCTCGCGCATCACCTGAAGCGGCGGCCGAAGCGCAATCCGCTCGCCGCCTATGCGGCCGCGTTCGGCCGCCACGCTGAAAGGCTGGCGACGAAGTCGCCTGCCTATTTCCACACCTATGCCTTCAACACGCTGCGGCAGGTCGGCGCGAATTTCGAACTTCTTGGCAGTCATCTCGAATGGCTGGGGCAGCACGGCGAAACCTGCCTGGCAGAGGCGGTGCAAGCCGCCGGCAGCATTGCCGAGGGCGCCAAGGTCATGCAGTTCAAGCTCGCCCGCGCGATGGCGCGGCAGCGCTTCGACGGCTTGACCGAAGCAATCGCGCCGATGGCGCAGGCCTACGAAACGGTGATGAAGGTGCTGGACGCCCGCATGGCCGGTGTCGCCTCCAAGGCGGCCTAGCGGGCCGGCCGACGCGCATTTGATGATGGGTGGGGGAATGGACGCCACGGTGTCGATCGCCGGCACTGCCGGATTGCTGGATCGGGGGTGGCGGATGGCCATCTCGGCGGCAGGTGCCTGGGCTTCGCCGAATGACATAGACGCAAATGCCGAATGGCTGGACGCGGCCTGTCCCGGCACGGCGGCCGCCACGCTGGAAAAGCATGGCCGCTGGGACCGCAAGCAGCCAACCCGGCTGCACGACCGCGATGTCTGGTACAGCCGCAGGCTCGACGCGACCGGTCCGGTGCGGCTGGTGTTCGAGGGGCTGGCGACTGTCGCCGAGGTCTGGCTTGACGATCGGCTGTTGTTCACCTCGACCTCGATGTTCGAGCGCCATGAGGCTGCGGTAAGCCTTTCAGGGGGCGAGCAGCTCGCCATCGTCTTTCGCAGTCTCGACCGCCATCTGGAAACGGCGATCGGTCCACGCGCCCGCTGGCGCCCTCGCATGATCGACGATCAGCGGCTGCGGCTGGTGCGCACGACCCTGATCGGCCATATGCCGGGCTGGTGCCCGAGCTTCGATGTCGTCGGGCCGTGGCGTCCGGTCAAGCTGATCCACGAAAATGGCGGGCAGCGCATCCTCGATGCCGACATGCGCGCCAGGCTCGACGGCACGACCGGGCATCTTGCGGTTGCGATCACCCTCGCCGAACCCTTCGACAATGCGCAAACGGCGCATGTCAGCTGTGCCGGAGTGCGCGCGCCCCTCAAGTTCGAGACACCCACCCGGCTGACGGCGGAATTGGCCATTGCCGATGTCGCCCCATGGTGGCCGAACAGTCATGGCGAGCCGGCGCTGCACGAAGTGATAGCGACGCTCGGCACGGTGCGCAGCCGGCTGGGCCGGGTCGGATTCCGCCGCATCGAGGTCGATCGCGGCGCCGACGGACGCGATTTTCGCCTGGTCGTCAACGGCGTGCCGGTGTTCTGCCGCGGCGCGGTCTGGACGCCCTCCGATCCCGTGCGACTGCCCTGCGAGCGAGGCGAAATCCAGCCCGACCTCGATCTCGTGCGCCAAGCCGGCGTCGACATGCTGCGGGTCGGCGGCACCTTCGCCTATGAAAGCGATGCCTTCCACGAGCTGTGCGACGAGATGGGCATTCTGGTCTGGCAGGACCTGATGCTCGCTAATTTCGACTATCCGGCGAAGAGCGAGGCCTGGCGGGCGGCGCTGTCGCGCGAGGTGGAGAACCTGTTGAGGCGGCTTCGGCATTCGCCGTCGCTGGCGGTGCTGTGCGGCGGCAGCGAGGTGGCGCAGCAGGCCGCGATGCTCGGCATGCCGGTGGCGATGGATCCGACACCCTGGTTCGACGATGTCGTGCGTCCGGCCGCGCAGGCGATCCTGCCCGATCTGGCGCTGGTGTCCTCCTCGCCCTCCGGCGGCAGCCTGCCCTTTGCCGCGGATGGCGGCCCGACGCACTACTATGGCGTCGGCGCCTATTGCCGGCCGCTGGAGGACGCGCGCCGCGCGGAGGTGCGTTTCGCCAGCGAATGCCTCGCCTTCGCCAACGTGCCGGAACAGGCGACGCTCGATGAGCATCTGCCCGTTCCGCCCGGCCACGATCCGCGCTGGAAGGCCGGCGTGCCGCGCGATGCAGGTGCGTCGTGGGATTTCGAGGACGTGCGCGAGCATTATCTGGAGACGCTGTTCGGTGTCGACGCTCGCCGGCTGCGCATGGAGGATCCGGCGCGCTACCTCGACCTCTCGCGCGCCGTCATTGCCGAGGTGGTTGAGCGCACGATCGACGAATGGCGCAGACCGGCCTCCCCGACGGCGGGCGCGCTGGTGTTCTTCTGGAAGGATCTGCTCCCGGGAGCAGGGTGGGGCGTCGTCGATTCTGCCGGTCGGCCGAAATCGGTCTGGCATGCGCTGAGACGCGCCTTCGCGCCGCTCCGGCTGACGCTGAGCGATGAGGGCGTCAACGGGCTGGGCGTCCATCTCGTCAATGACACGGCAGGGGCAGTCGAGGCGACGCTATCGCTTGCCTGCCTGCGCGACGGCGTCACCCCGGTGGTGGCGGCGCGCCGGCCGGTCACTCTGCAGGCGCGGGGCGCGCAGTCGCTTGCGGCATTCTCGCTGCTCGGCGCCTTCTTTGATCTGTCTTACGCCTATCGCTTCGGCCCAGCGGGGCACGAGGTAACCGTGGCAAGGCTGGAAGACCGCGACGGCGAGATCCTGGCCGAAGCCTTTCATGTGCTTCCCGGCGTCATGACCGCGCGACGCGATGTCGGCCTGTCGGCAGGGCTGATGCGCGGCAGAGACGGCTGGCGCCTGCGGCTCGCCTGCAGACGCGCCGCCTATCACGTCGCCATCAAGGATGGGCTGTTCTTCCCGCGCGAGAACGGCTTCCACCTGATGCCGGGCGCGGTGAAGGAAATTGGCCTGGATGGGCCGGCCTCTGCCACTCCGGCCGGCGTCGTGACGGCGCTGAATGGCGATCGCGAGGTGGCCTACGATGCGCCGCAAGCCGACAATGTAGAGACCAGGGCGGAGATCATGCGTTCGTTGCGGCCTGCCGGGAGCGTGGCATGAAGGGGGTCGTCTTCGCCGACACGATCGGCTGGCTTCATGAAGGCAGGGGAACCGGGCGACGCGGCCGGGGTGTCGTGATCGCCGGGGCGCATGGCCACGAGGACCTGTGCAGCCGGCGTTTCCTGCGGCTTCTGGCTGACAAGGTGGCCGAAAACGGTCTGCCGGCGCTGCAATTCGACTATCCCGGCTGCGGCAATGCCGCCGGGGATCATTCAACGCCCGGTCAGGTGCAACGGTGGACGGCGAGCATAGGCGCGGCGATCGATCGGCTGAAGCAGGATTGCGGCGTGGCGGACGTCATTTTGGTCGGCTTCCGGCTTGGTGCCCTGCTGGCCCCGCTGGCGGCGGCCGGACGCGACGACGTGGCGGGTCTCGTGCTGCTCGCGCCGCCGTCCTCCGGCAAGGCCTATGTTCGCGAGGTCACAGCCATGTCGCGCATGATCGACGCGCCGCTGGCCAGCCGTTCGGCGGGCGAAGGGGTTTTCACCGAGGGGCGCGAGGCCGCCGGGTTCCGAATTTCGCATGAAACGCTGGCCGATCTCTCGGCGCTCGATTGGCGGCATGCCGCGGCTGGCCTTCCATCCCTGCCGATGCTGGTGCTTACAAACGGCAAGCCGCTGGCTGCCGAAGAGGTCGGCGGCGACACGGCGGGCGCTGCGGAGATCGCGACGGCCGAGTTCGATGGCTATCCTCTCTTGATGTGCGACCCGACCGCCAACCGGATTCCGGCCGCCGCTCTCGATCGCTGCGCCGCCTGGATCGCCGACCAGCCCGGCAAAGCGGCAGCGGGAAAGGCCATGCCGCGCGATGTGTCGCAGATCCTGGACGGTCCGCATTACACGGAAAGCCCGGTGCTGATCGGACCGGCGCCGATGATCTGCGGTGTGCTTTGCCGACCGCGCGAACGCCAGACCGAGGCCGAGCCGGTGATCTTCCTCAATGCCGGTGGCGTGCCGCATGTCGGCTGGGCGCGCGGCACGGTGGAAGCGGCGCGAGCCCTGGCGGCGGAAGGCGTAGCCTCGCTGCGCGTCGACCTGCCCGGACTTGGCCTCAGCGATCCGACCGAGGAAGGGCGCCTGTTCCTTTATGACCGGCGCACGCGCCATGATGTAAGTCGTGCGATCAACTGGATGGAGCGAGCCGGCTACCCCGGGGTCGGCCTGGTCGGCACCTGCGCCGGCGCGTTTCAGGCTTTTCACGCCGCGCGGGCCGATCGGCGGGTACGGATGCTGACCATGATCAACCCGCTCTGCTTCGCCTGGAACAGTTCCTACGCGCTGGAGATGGCGGTCTGGAAGACTTACGAGACCTCCAAGGCCGTGCTCGGGCAGAACGCTGGCGCCATGCAGGAGAGCCGCGAGCCGGCCGCCCCCGCATGGCGCGGGATCGTTTCGCGATGCGCCCGGCTGATCATCCGGCGCGGGCTGGAGGCGATCAAGTCCACATTGTCGATGCTGCATCCGGCCGCGCTGCTTGGACAGCGGCGGGTGGAACGCTGGATGCGCGACCTATGCGGCCGCGGCGTGCGGGTCCTCCTCGTAACCTCGGAAGGCGATCTGAGCCTCAAGGAGATCGCCCGCCATTTTGGCTCGGAGGAAGAGCAGCTCGATAGCATTCGCGGCGTGACCAGGGTCTCGCTGCCGAATGCCGACCACACGCTGACGCCGTATCACGCACGGCGCGCCGTGATCGCTCGCCTGATCGACCATGGCGGCATCAGGCGTGACGGTTATGCTCGTTCCGAGCCGGTGCGCGCGACGGCAAGCCCTTCCTTCCTGGCGCCGTAGGCGATCATCAGTTCGGCTTGAGCATTGATATGCGGCAAGCGCGTCGCGTCTTGAAGCATCACGCAGCGATACGGTTCTCTGCGCGAAGCCGAAAGGTTTGAATAATCAGGGAAACTAAAGACTTTCGGGAGATTTCGTTCTGGTCGGAGTGGCAGGATTTGAACCTGCGACCCCATCGTCCCGAACGATGTGCGCTACCAGACTGCGCTACACTCCGTGACCAGACGGCGGGCTTATAGCCGCCACTTTCCGATCCTGCAAGCGTCAATGGCTGCACTTGTGTCGCATTTCTCGGCTTTCACCAATCTTGCCCGGATGGCATGCGATTTAGCCGTCGGATAAAGCCCGGCTTAAAGGCTTTCGTGATAAGCCGCGCCCTCTATAAATCGGCATTCCGGCTCTCTGGAGTTTCGACCATTGACCTTCACGATTGTTGGCGAAGCCCGGCCCAACAGCTTCGAATTCGAGACCTCGGCGCTGATCAAGGCGTCGGGCTTTCGCGAGTACGACGCGCGCTGGTGGGTCGGCCATCCCGGCTCGACCAAGGCGCCGGAGCTCAATTTGATCGGCGTCCAGGCGCTCGGTATGGGTCTGGGCACGCTGATCCGGCGCCTGGGCGTTGGGCCGGATATCGTCACCGGCCATGATTTCCGCTCCTATTCGCTGTCGATCAAGCTGGCGCTGGTCTCCGGCCTGATGGCGGCGGGCGCCCGGGTGAAGGATATCGGCCTGGCTTTGTCCCCCATGGCCTATTTCGCGCAGTTCGCGCTCGATACACCCTCGGTCGCCATGGTCACCGCCTCGCATAACGAGAATGGCTGGACCGGCGTCAAGATGGGGGCGGCGCGGCCGCTCACCTTCGGTCCGGAAGAGATGGGCGCGTTGAAGAAGATCGTGCTCGAAGCCGACTTCGACCTCCGCGGCGACGGTGCCTACGAGTTCATCTCCGGTTTCCGGGAGCTCTATGTCGATGATCTTACCAAGGGCAAACACATCTCGAAAAAGCTCAAGGTCGTTTGCGCCTGCGGCAACGGCACGGCTGGCGCCTTCGCGCCGGAAGCGCTGGCGCGTGTCGGCTGCGAGGTGATCCCGCTCGACGTCGAGCTCGACCATGCGTTCCCGCGCTACAATCCCAATCCCGAGGATGCAGATGCTGCGTGCCATCAGCGAGAAGGTGCTGGAGACGGGCGCAGATGTCGGACTGGGCTTCGATGGCGACGGCGACCGCTGTGGCGTCGTCGACAACGAGGGCAACGAGATCTTCGCCGACAAGGTCGGCCTCATGCTCGCCCGCGATACTTCATCGCTCCGTCCGGGCTCGGCCTTCGTCGTCGACGTCAAGTCGACGGGGCTCTTCGCCACCGATCATGTGCTCAAGGCGAACGGCGCCACAACTGACTATTGGAAGAGCGGCCATTCCTACATGAAGCGCCGCGTTGCCGAGCTCGGTGCCGTCGCCGGCTTCGAGAAATTCGGGCATTTCTTCTTCAACCCGCCTATCGGCCGCGGCTATGACGACGGGCTGATCACTGCGATCGTCGTCTGCCAGATGCTCGACCGCAATCCGCGGAGCTCGATGGCCGATCTCTGGCGCGCGTTGCCGCTGACCTACGGCCGACCATGTCATCGCAATGCCCCGACGAGGTGAAGTACGGCGTGGTCGACCGCGTCGTGGCGGATTTTCAGACGATGCACCGCGAACGTGCTGACTTTGCCGGCCAGAAGATCGTAAAGCTCATCACCGTCAACGGCGTGCGCGTCGTTGCGGAGGACGGCACCTGGGGCCTGGTGCGCGCCTCCTCGAACAAGCCCGAGCTTGTCGTGGTGGTGGAGAGCCCGGTATCGTCCGAGCGGCGCCGGCAGATGTTCGAAGCCGTCGACGCCGTGCTGCGCCGCAGTCCCGAAGTCGGCGCCTACAACCAGACCTTCTGACAGGGCAGCCATGAGCCAGCGCATCGTCAGTTTCGTCATGAGCGGCGGCGTCGGCTCGCGGTTATGGCCCCTGTCGCGCGAGGACAATCCCAAGCAATTCCACGACCTTTCCGGCGACGGTTCGATGCTGGCCAAGACCTTGCGCCGGCTGGCCACGCGGCCTGAAGGGCAGACGCCGATCTTTCTCATCGCATCGGAGCGCCATGCCGACCGCGTCCATGCCGATCTTGCCGGCATTGATCTCGCCGGCGGCGGCCCATTGTTCGAGCCCACGGGGCGCAACACCGCCGCTGCCGTGGCGCTTGCCAGCCTGCGCACCCTCTCCGAATTTGGCGATGAGCTTGTTCTCGTGGTGCCCTCCGACCACGAAATCTCCACCGCGCGGCAGTTCTGGCGGAGCGTTGAAGCGGGTGCTGCGGCGGCGAGAACCGGTCGCTTGGTGGTGCTCGGGATTAAGCCGACGCAGCCCGAAACCGGCTATGGCTATATCGAGGTCGCGGCCGATCGCGACGGCGTGTTCGACGTCTCGCGCTTCGTCGAGAAGCCCGACCTCGCCACCGCGCGGGCTTATCTCGACGCCGGCAGCTTCTATTGGAATACCGGCATTTTCCTGTTTCGCGCCGGCGCCATGCGCGCTGCCTTCGCCGCCTTCGAGCCCAGGATCTGGCAGGCGACGGAAGCCGCTTATCACGCGGCGACCAACGATCTTTCCGGGCTCTACATGCCGCTGGAACTTTACTCGGCGATCCCGTCGACCTCGATCGACTACGCTATCATGGAGCGGGCCAAGGACATCGCCATGGTGGCGGCCGGATTCCGCTGGAACGATCTCGGTTCGTGGCAGTCGCTGCTCGATGTCGGCCCGTCCGACAGCCACGGTAACGTCATCCTCGGCGATGTCGTCGCCATCGATTGCGAGAACTCCTACATCCGCGGCGACGGCCGGCTGCTGTCGGCCATCGGCATGAAGGACGTGGCCATCGTCTCGACGGCAGACGCCACCTTCGTGGCGCCGGTCAGCCACAGCCAGCACGTCAAGAAGATCGTCGAGCAGCTGGAGAAATCCGGCCGGCTGGAGACGAGGTTCACGCCGGCGCATGACCGCGTCATCGAGAGCGGCGCCTGGCGGCGCCGCGTTCGGCACTGGCTGTTCGAGGAGACGCTGCCGCTGTGGTCGAGGTCAGGCGTCGATGAGCGCCATGGCGGCTTCCACGAGGCGCTGGGCTTCGACGCGGCGCCGTTGATGAAGCCGAAACGCATGCGCACCCAGGCGCGCCAGATCTATGCCTTCGCCGTCGCCAAGGAGCGCGGCTGGGACGGCCCGGCGGATCGGCTGATCGCTCATGGCCTTGACTTCATGGCAGGCCGGGGCCGCACCGACAAAGGAGGCTGGGTGCGCACGCTCAATATCGACGGCTCGGTCGCCGATCCGGTCGAGGATGCCTACGACCATTCCTGCGTGCTGTTGGCGCTGGCGCACGCGCATATGTCGGGTCATCCCGATGCGTTGCGGCTCGCCGAGGAAACCTTTGCTTTCCTCGATGCTCATCTCGAGGACAGCCGCATGACAGGTTTCCTCGAAACCTCCGACGGCGAGGGCGAGCGTCGCTCCAACCCGCACATGCATCTGCTCGAAGCCTTTCTCGCTTGGCACAGAGCCACTGGCGAGCGCGCCTACCTGCGCCGCGCGGCGCGCGTCATAGATCTCTTCCGCAGTCATTTCTTCGATGCCGAAAGCTGGACGCTGGGCGAGTATTTCGACGACGGCTGGAAGCCCGTGGCGGGCGAGAAAGGAACATGGACCGAACCCGGCCACCATTTCGAATGGGCCTCGCTGCTCGTCGATTTCGCCGCCCGCAGCGGCCAGGCCGAACTCACCGGCTTCGCCCGCAAGCTCTATGCCTCGGCTGTCGCCAACGGCCTCAACCGCGCCACCGGCCTTGCCTATGGCGCCGTCTCGCGCCAGGGCCTTCCGCTCGACACGGTCTCGCGCAGCTGGCCGCAGGCCGAGGCGATCAAGGCTGCGATCGCGCTCGACGGCTCGGGTGGGCCGGACCTCAAGCCGGAGATCGAGGCGCGCGTCGGCCACCTGTTCCGCTGGCACATCGACCCGGCGCCGCTCGGCCTCTGGATTGACCGCATCGACGAGCGCGGCCGGTCATTGGCGAGCGACGTGCCGGCGAGCATCTTCTACCATCTGGTTTGCGCGCTGACGCAGTATCTGGACGGAACGGCGGAGAAGGGGTGAGGGGGCAACTGGCGGCAACGCAGAAGCTGCCAATCTCTACCCTTGCGGAGGAGATTGCTGTCACTGCGGGCTTTTGGCCAATCGCCAAGTCAATACGGGCTCGCCACATCCCCCGTCTCGACATAGACCGCCTTCAGCTGCGAATAGTGCGCCAGCGCCGCCAGCGAGTTCTCGCGGCCGATGCCGGACTGCTTGACGCCGCCGAAGGGCATTTCCACCGGCGTCAGATTGTAGGCGTTGATCCAGCAGGTGCCTGCCTGCAGCTCGGCGATCACCCGATGGGCGCGGGGCAGGTCGCGGGTGAAGACGCCCGCAGCGAGGCCGAATTCGGTATTGTTGGCGCGTTCGATCACCTCGTCCTCGTTATCGAATTTCAGCACGCTCATCACCGGTCCGAAGATTTCCTCGCGCGCGATACGCATGCCATCGGTCACGCCGGTGAACACGGTGGGTTCGATGAAGAAGCCACCTTCGAAGCCCTGCAGCGACGGCACGTTGCCGCCGCAGGCAAGCGTCGCACCCTCCTCTTTGCCGGCGGCGATGTAGGAAACAACCTTTTCCTGCTGCGCCTTGTTGACCAGCGGCCCCATTTGCGTTTCCGGATCGAGCGGATCGCCGATGCGGATTTTTTTGGTACGCTCGGTCAGCCGCTCGACGAAGCAGTCATGCAGGCCCTTCTGCACGAAGACGCGCGTGCCGTTGGAGCAGATCTGGCCGGTCGAATAGAAATTGCCGAGCATGGCGCCGCCGATGGCGTTTTCGAGATCGGCATCGTCGAAGACGATCAGCGGCGACTTGCCGCCGAGCTCCATTGTTGCGTGCTTCATTTTCGAACCGGCAAGCGACAGCACCTTGCGGCCGGTCGGCACCGAACCGGTCACCGAGACCTTGGCCACGACATCATGGCCGACGAGGCCGGCGCCGACATCGCCATAGCCCTGCACGACGTTGAACAGTCCGTCGGGCAGGCCCGCCTCGCTGTAGATTTCGGCCAGCGCCAGTGCCGAGAGCGGCGTGTTCTCCGACGGCTTGAACACCATGGCGTTGCCCATGGCTAAAGCCGGCGCCGACTTCCAGCCGGCGATCTGGATCGGATAGTTCCAGGCGCCGATGCCGACGCACACACCAAGCGGATCGCGCCTTGTGTAAGCAAACGGTCCGCCGAGATCGATCATCTCGCCGTTGAAGGCCGACACTGCGCCGGCGAAATATTCGAGGCAATCGGCGGCCGAAGGCGCGTCCGCCACCAGCGTCTCCTGGATCGCCTTGCCGGTGTCCAGGGTCTCGATGCGCGCCAGGTCGGCATTGCGGGCGCGCAGGATATCAGCGGCGCGGCGCAGGACGCGGCCGCGCTCGACCGGCTTCATCCGTGCCCAGGCCGGCTGCGCCGCGCGCGCGGCCTCGATCGCCAACTCCAGCACGTTCGGCGTCGCCGAATGCAGCGTGGCGATGGTCTCGCCCGTCGCCGGATAGATCACCGGCAGTGGCGCGCCGCCTTCGTCCTCGATGTAGCGGCCGTTGACGTAGTGCGATGCCGTTGGCTGGGCGCGCATGGTGTTCTCCGTTCGTAATCGCCGGGGCGGGGGAGGGCGCCCGCCGGATCATGCGCTATCTGTCTGCCACCTGCCAGCGCGGATTGATCCAGGGTTCCTGGTTGGATGGCGCGAGCGGCGTGCGGCCAAGGATGTGGTCGGACGCCTTCTCGCCGGTCATGATCGACGGCGCGTTCAGGTTGCCGTTGGTCACCCGCGGGAAGATCGAGGAATCGGCAACGCGCAGCCCCTCGACGCCGATCACCCGGCATTCCGGATCGACGACGCTGGTCAGGTCGTCGGCGCGGCCCATCCTGCAGGTGCCGCAAGGGTGATAGGCGCTCTCGGCGTGATCGCGGATGAAGGCGTCGAGCTCGTCGTCGGTCCGCACATGGGCGCCCGGCGAAATCTCCTTGCCGCGGAAGCCGTCGAAGGCCTTCTGGCCAAAAATCTCGCGCGTCAGCCGGATGCAGTGGCGGAACTCGCTCCAGTCGTCGGGATGCGACATGTAGTTGAAGCGGATCACCGGTTTCGCTTTCGGATCGGGGGAGCGCAGGCTCACCGAGCCGCGCGACTTCGACCGCATCGGCCCGACATGCGCCTGGAAGCCATGCGACTTCGCCGCCGCCTTGCCGTCATAGCGCACCGCCGCTGGGATGAAGTGATACTGGATATCGGGGTAGTCGACACCGGCCTGCGAACGCACGAAGGCCGCCGCCTCGAAATGGTTGGTGGCGCCGAGGCCGGTCTTGAAGAACAGCCACTGCGCGCCGATCATTGCCTTGGAGAACGGGTTGAGCACCGAATTCAGCGTGATCGGTCTGGTCGCTTCCTGCTGGATATAAAGCTCCAGATGGTCCTGCAGATTGCGGCCGACGCCCTGCCGGTCGGCAATGACCTCTATGCCGTTTTCCTGCAGATGTGCGCCCGGACCGATGCCGGACAGCATAAGGATCTTCGGCGAATTGATCGACGACGCCGCCACAATCACCTCACGTCGCGCCGTAACGACCTGAATCTGTTTGTGAGCTTCGATCTCGACGCCGACGGCACGTTGATTCTCGATCACCACGCGCCGCGCGAAACCTTTGAGCAGGCTAACATTTTTTCGTTTGAGCGCCGGCTTCAGATAGGCATTGGCCGCGGACCAGCGGCGGCCGCGCCAGATGGTCTGCTCCATCGGCCCGAAGCCTTCCTGCTTCGATCCGTTATAGTCGTCGGTGAGCTCGAAGCCGGCCTGCCGGCCCGCCTCGAGGAAGGCGCCGTAAAGCGGGTTCTTGCGCGTGCCGCGCTGCACATGCAGCGGGCCGCCCTGACCGCGCCAGCCGTCCTCGCCGCCGTCGGAATCCTCCATGCGCTTGAAATAGGGAAGCACGTCGGCGAAGCCCCATCCGGCAGCACCCTGTTCGGCCCAATGGTCGAAGTCGCGCGCATGGCCGCGAACATAGACCATGCCGTTGATGGAGGACGAACCGCCGATCACCTTGCCGCGCGGGGTGGCGAGCACGCGGCCGCCGAGATGCGGCTCCGGCTCGCTGGCGAAGCCCCAGTCGTAAAGGCTCATGTTGAGCGGGATCGACAGCGCCGACGGCATCTGGATCAGCGGCCCCATATCGGTGCCGCCGAACTCGATGACGATCACCGAATGCTTGCCGTCTTCCGACAGCCGGTAGGCCATGGCCGAGCCGGCGGAGCCGGATCCGATGATGACGAAATCCGCTTCAAGCATTGTTCATATGCGCCATAAAGTCGGCGAGCGAGACATTGCCGCCGGTAGCCACCACAAGGACGGTTTTGCCCGCCACATCCACCTTGCCGCCGAGCAGCGCGGCAAGCGAGGCCGCGCCCGAAGGCTCCAGCACCAGCTTCAGCCGCTCGAACGCGATCTTCATTGCACCCCTCACCGCGGCATCCTCGACGGTGACGCCGCGAACCCCGGCAGCACTCACCGCCGCGAAGGGCGCCTCGCCTGGCTTGCGCGCCATCAGCCCGTCGCAGATCGATCTCGGCCCGATCGGCATCGTCTCGATCGCGCCATGCGCCAGCGACAAGCCCATGCCGTTGAAGCCTTCCGGTTCGACGGCGATGATCTCGGTGTTCGGTGACAGATAATGGAAGGCGAGCGAAACGCCGCCGATCAGCCCGCCGCCGCCAACCGAGCAGAACACCAGATCGGCGTGGGCCTTCTTCGCTGCCAACTGGTCGAGCGCTTCCAGCCCGGCCCCTGCCTGGCCGGCGACGATCTTGGGATCGTCGAAGGGATGCAGCAAGGTGAGCTGCTCGGTCTCGGCGATCTCGCGCGCCTTGGCGGCGGCGACTTCCTCGCGGGCACGCTCCCCATGATCGGTCAGCACCACGCGCGCGCCATAGCCGGCGGTCGCGTCGCGCTTGGCGGCAGGCGCGTCGATCGGCATGACGATGGTGACGGGAATGCCGAGCGCCTGGCCAGCAGCCGCAAGCCCTTGCGCGAAATTGCCGGAGGAATAGGCGACCACGCCCTTCCTCGCTTCGTCCGGTGACAGCCGCTTAAGGCGCCAATAGGCGCCGCGCACCTTGAAGGACCCCGCCCATTGCAGCGATTCCGGCTTGACGAACACCCGCGCGGCGCCGGCTTCCCGGGCAAGTGCGGCCGAGTCCAACAGCGGCGTGACTTGCGTCGCCGTCGAGGTCACCGCATAGGCCTGCTTCAGGCGGTCGAGGGTGGGAACCAGAACGTCTTCCATCATTCGCCTCGCGGATACCGTTTGCTCTCTTCGAGGTTGTCGAGATTCATGTGATTGCGCATGTAGCGCTCCGAGGCTTTCTGCAGCGGCTGGAAATCCCAGGGGTAATAGGCGCCGTTGCGCAGCGCCGGGTAGACGACCCAGCGGCGTGCCTGGCTTTCGCGCACCGCGGCATCGAACGCGGCCATGTCCCAGCGCGCCCGGACCTTTTCCATGAACGCCGCCACCAGGGCAGCGTTCGCCGGCTCGTCAGCGAGGTTGTTCCGTTCGAGCGGGTCGGCCTCCAGGTCGAACAGCTGCGGCGCGTCGAGCTCGCAATGGACGAATTTGTATTTGCCGTCGCGGATCGCGGCCAGCGGCGCATAGGAGCCTTCGGCGGCATATTCCATGAGAACGGGTGCGGTGCGCGGCTTGCCGCCGAGCAGCGGCAGCAGCGACTGGCCGTCGGTCCACGGCGCGATTGCAGCGATATCAATGCCGGCGAGGTCACAGAGCGTCGGCGTGACGTCGAGATTGGAGACGGGCGCCTCGATGAGGCCGGCTGGCACGCCGTTGCCGGCGATCATCAGCGGCACGCGCGCCGAGCCCTCGAAGAAGCTCATTTTGAACCACAGGCCGCGCTCGCCCAGCATGTCGCCGTGATCCGAGCAGAACAGGATGATGGTGTCGTCAAGCATGCGAGTGCGCTTGAGGACGTCCAGAAGCTCGCCGAGCTTATCGTCGACATAGGAAATGTTGGCGAAATAGCCGCGCCGGGAACGGCGCACCTGCTCGAGCGTGATTTCGAAGGACTGATAGTCGCTTGCCCGGTAAAGGCGCTGCGAATGCGTGTCCTGTTCGTCATGCGGGATGAACGGCGTTTCGGGATCGAGCGTCTGGCAGTTCTCGTAAAGATCCCAGTACTGCCTGCGCGCGACATAGGGATCGTGCGGGTGCGATAGCGAAACAGTAAGGCACCAGGGCCGATGTCCCGCATCGTCCTGCTCGCGCGAAAGCTGGTACAGCTTTTGCTCGGCCAGAAACACCACCTCGTCGTCATACTCCATCTGGTTGGTGGTCTCGGCAACGCCGGCGCCGGTGACCGAGCCGAGATTGTGATACCACCAGTCGATGCGCTCGCCGGGCTTGCGGTAATCCGGCGTCCAGCCGAAATCGGCCGGATAGATATCGGTGGTCAGCCGCTCCTCGAAGCCGTGCAACTGGTCCGGTCCGACGAAATGCATCTTGCCGGACAGGCAGGTGTAATAGCCGGCGGAGCGCAGATGATGCGCGAAGGTCGGGATCGAGGAGGAGAATTCGGCGGCGTTGTCATAGACCCCGGTGCGCGACGGCAGCTGGCCGCTCATGAACGAGGCCCGGCCGGGCGCGCAAAGCGGCGAGGCGGTGTAGTTGTTGGCGAAACGCGCCGAGCGGGCGGCGAGCGCCTTGAGATGCGGCACGTGCAGGAAATCCGCCGGGCCGTCGGGGAAGAGCGTGCCGTTGAGCTGATCGACCATGACGATCAGGAAATTGGGTCGTTCGGTGGTCAAGGCAGGCTCCGTCCGCTGAGCTTGGTTTCGAGATAATCTTCGACGAGCGCGATCGCTGTCTGCGCATCGGGCACGCCGTCCTTCAGCGCGCGCCGAATGTAGAGTCCGTCGATCAGCGCCGCCGTCGCTTCCGCAGCGCGGTCCGCTTCGGCCCTCGGCAGAATGCCGGTCAGCCCGCTCATCAGGTTGGAATTGAGCCGCCGCGCATAGATACGAAGCAGCCGCCGCAACTCGGTCGATTTCTGCGCCTCGACATAGAAGGCGAGCCAGGCCGCGATGATCTCCGGCTGGAACTGCTCGTCGGAGAAACTGACCGCAACGACCGCCGAGACGCGCTGGCGCGGTGTCGCGGCGACGCGAAGCGCTCGTCTTGTATCGATGTTGAGCTCGGCAAGGATGTGCCGCATCGTGGCGAAGAGCAGCTCGTCCTTGGCGCCGAAATAGTGATGGGCGAGCGCCGACGACACGCCGGCGCGGCCGGCGATCTCCGACATGGTGACGTCCAGCGAACCGCGCTCGCCGATTGCCGAGATCGTCGCGTCGATCAGCGCCTTGCGGCGCAGCGGTTCCATTCCGATTTTCGGCATGCGAGGGGTCCGGTTCGAAGCGAGATTAATTTTTATTGACGCATCAATCAATAAAAAATCGGCATCGGATCAATCGATCGTATCGCTCTGGCCCCATCCCTTCGGCTGGAAAACGGTTCACTATTGAACAATATTGAATGTCATGCCGCGACCGGACGTGCTAGGCTGCGCGGCAGATGGAGGCTGTTATGACCGCATGCATCGTCGGCTGGGCGCATTCGCGTTTCGGCAAGCTCGAAGGCGAGACGCTGGAGGGCTTGATCACCAAGGTCGCCGTGGACGCGCTCGATCATGCCGGCATCGGCCCTGACGATGTCGACGAGATCGTGCTCGGCCATTTCAACGCCGGCTTCTCACCGCAGGATTTCACCGCGAGCCTGGTGCTGCAGGCCGACGACCGGCTGCGCTTCAAGCCGGCGACGCGCGTGGAGAATGCCTGCGCCACCGGTTCGGCTGCCGTGAGACAAGGCGTCCGCGCCATCGATTCCAACGCCGCCCGCGTCGTGTTGGTGGTCGGCGCCGAGCAGATGACCACCACACCTGGGCCCGAGATCGGCAAGAACCTGCTGAAAGCCTCCTACCTGCCCGAGGATGGCGAAACGCCGGCCGGCTTTGCCGGCGTCTTCGGCAAGATCGCGCAGGCCTATTTTCAGCGCTATGGCGACCAGTCGGATGCGCTCGCCATGATTGCCGCCAAGAACCACAAAAACGGCGTCGACAATCCCTATGCCCAAATGCGCAAGGATTTCGGCTACGAGTTCTGCCGTCAGGAAAGTGAGAAGAACCCCTTCGTCGCCGGTCCGCTGAAGCGCACCGACTGCTCGCTGGTCTCGGATGGCGCCGCCGCGCTCGTGCTCACCGACACCGCGACGGCGCTGAAGATGCGCCGCGCCGTGACCTTCCGCGCCAATGAGCACGTCCAGGATTTCCTGCCGATGTCGAAGCGCGACATCCTTTCCTTCGAGGGCTGCGAGCGGGCTTGGGGCCAGGCGCTGAAGAAGGCCGGCGTCACGCTCGACGACCTCTCCTTCGTCGAGACGCATGACTGCTTCACCATCGCCGAGCTTATCGAATACGAGGCGATGGGCCTGGCGGAGCCCGGCGAGGGCGCGAAGCTCGCCCTGGAGGGCGTCACGGCCAAGGACGGCCGGCTGCCGGTCAACCCGTCCGGCGGGCTGAAGGCCAAGGGCCATCCGATCGGAGCCACCGGCGTCTCCATGCATGTGCTCACCGCCATGCAGCTGACCGGCGAGGCCGGCGGCATTCAGGTGCCTGGGGCAAAACTCGGCGGCATCTTCAACATGGGCGGTGCTGCGGTGGCCAACTACGTTTCCATCCTCGATCGGATCAGGTAGAAGCGGCCCGCATTGAAGCGGCGCCCGGCGCGCGCGTGCGGGAGGCAGCATGGCAAATCCGGTTCTGGTCGAAGTCACGCGGGGCGCGGTGGTCGAAAGCGCTCATCGCGGCGCGGTTTCTGTCTTCGACGCCGACGGCAAGCCTGTCTGGGAGATCGGCGATACGGCGCGACCGGTGTTTCCACGCTCGGCGGTGAAGGCGATCCAGGCGCTGCCGCTGCTCGAATCCGGTGCTGCCGACGCCTACGGCTTCGGCGATCGCGAATTGGCGCTGGCCTGCGCCTCGCATTCAGGCGAGCCGGCGCATGTCGAACTGGCGCAAGCAATGCTCGCCAAGGCCGGTCTCGATAAGACGGCGCTCGAATGCGGCGCGCACTGGCCGTCGAGCCACGTTGCGACGATCGCGCTGGCCCGCGCCGGCAGCGCGCCCAACCCGCTCCACAACAATTGCTCCGGCAAGCATGCCGGTTTCCTCTGTACCTGCGTGCATTCCGGCATTGCCCATGGCGGCTACGTCAAGGCCGGCCATGCGCTGCAGGAGATGGTGCGCGACGCCATGCAATCGGTGACCGGCGCCGGGCATGATGTCGACCATTGCGGCACCGACGGCTGCTCGATCCCGACCTATGCCGTGCCGCTGAAGAGCTTTGCGCTGGGCTTTGCGCGTATGGCGACGGGCAGGGGCTTTGCGCCCGAACGCGCCAAGGCGGCGAAGCGCCTGCTCTCGGCCTGCATGGCCGAACCGTTCCTGGTGGCCGGCACCGGTAAGGCGGACCTCGCGCTGATGCGGGCCGCGCCCGGCCGCATCTTCGTCAAGACCGGCGCCGAGGGCGTCTATTGCGCGGCCTTGCCCGAGCTCGGTCTCGGCATCGCCTTGAAATGCGATGACGGCGCCAGCCGCGCCTCCGAGGTGATGATCGCCGCCGTGCTGGCCAAGCTGCTGCGCAGCGACGAAGCGCTCGCGGCAAAGCTTGCCGAACTCGCCAATCCGCCGGTCGAAAGCCGTATCGGCGCCAAGGTGGGCTTGCTGCGGCCGACGGCGGCGCTGGCCTAACTGACCTTGTTCCGCTCGACGGTCAGATGCGCGTAGCCGGTAAAGGTTGATCTTGCCAGATCGCCCGTCACCGGATTGGCCCAGCGCTGGCCGATGATGGCGCCGTTCTGCGCGGCGTCGATGATATTGTCCGAAATGACGGCGCTGCCGGAACCCTCGACGACGCTGACGACGATGCCCGTGCCGGACTTGCGGATGATGTTGCCCGTTGCAACCACATTGCGCAGATAAGGTCCCCAGCCGAGCTGCATGCCGTAGAGGGGCGCGTTCTCCACGACATTGCCGCAGACGGAGGTTTCGGCCTCGGCGCTGATGCCGACGCCGAAGCCCGGCGGGTCGGCGGTGTAGGGGCCGACCGTCGAGAGGTTGCGCACGATATTGTTCGAGCACACGGCCATGCGGCCGCCTTCGTTGAAGTTTACGATCGAGATGCCGTTGGCGGCACCGTCGACCAGATTGTTGCTGAGGATCGCGCCCTCGAAGGAGAATTCCGAATAAATCCCCGTCTCGCCCGAGCGCGAGCAGGTGTTGCCGGTGATCTGCAAATTGCTGGAGCTGTTGGCGCGGATCGCCGAGAAGGCGCAGTCCGACACGACGTTGGCGGAGATAATGACATTGCCGGCGCGGAAGGCGTTGATACCGTTGCCGTTCTGGCCGGTGCCGCCGCTCCTCGCGCCGATGCGCTGCACGCGGTTGCCGCTGACGATGGTGCCGTCCTCCGCCTGTTGCCAGCGATGCACCAGAATGCCGCCATTGGCGCAATCTGAGATGGTATTGCCCGAGATCTCCAGCCCGCCGGCCTCGACCGAATAGATGCCGGCGTCTGCCGCACCCGAAAAATCGCAGCGCCCGATGCGGCCTGAAACATGTTCCAGCGCCAGCCCGTTCTTGCCGCTGCCTGTGACCTGGCAATTGTCGATGGCGAGATGCGCGACGCGGCGCAGATCGAGCAGCCCTTGCGTATAGTCGGCCAGCCAGCGGTTGCTGCCGTCCAGCACCAGCCCGCTGAGTTCGATATGCTCGGCCTGTTCCGCCATCATCAGGTGGCCGTTGCCGCCATAGACGATGCGGGTCGCCCCCGGGACGCCCGAAAGGCGCACGCGGGCAGGCAGTTTCAGGTTGGAGACAAGATAGGTGCCGGGCGGCAGAAACACCGGCGCATCGCGGTCGCTGGCGTCGCTGAGCATCTTGGCGAAGGCCTTGCTCTGGTCGTCCAGCGCGCCCGGCTGCACGCCGATTTCGATGGCGTTGATCGAGCCGCGCATCGTGGCCTTCTCGATGCCGGGCAGCATCTTCGCCGACGCCTTGCCGGCAAGGAGGCCGGCAGCGGCGAGGCCGGTGGTGCGGGCAAGCAGCGTTCGTCTGTTCAACATCGGCACAGGTCCTGGCGTTTCAACCGCTCCATCGCAGGATTCGTGCCAAGGCAGGCTCGCAGGCAAACAGCTTGTGCAGTTGCCTCACCAAGCTTAAGTTCATGTTATGAGTAGAGCTTTCACCCGCGAGGAAGACAGCGAAAACGCCATTGCCGGTGTCGGCGAACGGCCGATCAGTCCGCACCGCAATCTGGTAACGGAGCGGGGACTCGCGATGATCGAAGAGAATCTCTCCGAATTGCGAGATCAGATGGCCAAGGCCGAAAGACGCGGCGATCGCGAGCGCCTCGCAATCGTGTCCCGCGACCTGCGCTACTGGACCGCGCGGCGCGAGAGCGCGGAGCTTTCGGTGCCGGAGTCCGGCAGCAATGTGGTCCGCTTCGGCATGGGCGTCACGCTGGAAAACGGCGACGGCAAGAAGGTCCACTGGCGCATCGTCGGCGAGGACGAGGCCAACCCCTCGAAAGGCAGCATCTCCCATGTCTCGCCGATGGCGATGGCCCTGTTCGGCAAGAAGGTCGGCGAGGTCGTTGCCGTCAACGGCAAGGAGTGGGAGATCGTCAAGCTTTCGGACAAGGCCGAGAACTAGGCCTTAGGCTTGACCGTATGGTCGCGGAAAAACGCCGCGGCTCCGATCTCATCGATTTCACCTGCGGCGACCATCATCACCAACTGGATAACATCCTGCTGTTCGGCTTCTACGCTTAACCCGTTGAAATAGAGAAACAAATCGGCCGCGGCAAAAGCCGTGCGCTTGTTCCCGTCAACGAAGGGGTGGTTCTTCGCACTGCCGAAGAGGTAGGCCGCCGCGAGTTCACAAAGATCGGGCTCACCGCACGCTTCCTTCTGTTGGGGGCGGGCGAGGGCAGATTCCAGCATGCCCTGGTCGCGTATACCGGAGGCTCCGCCGTGGAGGCGCAACTGCTCAGCGTGCATCGCCTCCACGAATTCTCGCGAATGATGCTCGGTCATTTAGCGAGCGCGCGGTAGGCAACCTCGTATTTCTTCATCCGTTCGCGCGCGATCTTCATCTTACGCTCGAATTCTTCGGCAGAGTCTTCAAGACGGCGCAAGCGCAGCTCCTGGCCCTCCTGAACGACGATGACGTTGTCGCCCGCCTTCAGGTTTAGCCGGTCGAGAAGCTCTTTCGGCAAAATCAGACCTTCGGAGTTGCCAATCTTTCGAATGGTGATGTTCATGGTAGGTCGTCCTGTTGCAACGGCAATTATAACTGGAGGGCCTGTTGTCGCAAACGGAAATTATAACAACCGATTGGGAACTACTGACATGGTCGCCATCAAGAAGCGGGTTGAGGACGGGATCCTCTTCCTCTCTCGATTGGCGCATTAGCTGTGCCGATAAGCCTTAGCAACGAGTTGCGTTTGACCAGTTCCCGACACAGGCTGTTCACTCAACCGACAGCAGCCTGTCCATCAGCCTGTCCGCCGCTTGCGGGATGACGGTCCCCGGCGGGAAGATTTCGGCCGCCCCAGCCTTCAGCACCGCGTCGTAATCCTGTGGCGGGATGACGCCGCCGGCGACGATCAGCATGTCGCCATGGCCGAGCTTCCTCAGCGCCTCCTTGAGCTCGGGGATCAGCGTCAGATGTCCGGCCGCGAGCGAGGACGCGCCGATGATGTCGACATCATGCTGCACCGCCAGCTTTGCGATCTCCTCCGGCGTCTGGAACATCGGTCCGACGGTGACCTCGAAGCCGAGATCGGCAAAGGCGCTGGCGATCACCTTCTGGCCGCGATCATGGCCGTCCTGGCCCATCTTGGCGACCAGGATGCGCGGCTTTGCACCGGATTTCTTTTCGAAGGTTTCGAGCTTGTCCTTGAGCCGATCGACCGCCGGATTGTCGCCGAGCGCGTCGCGATAGACGCCGGAGATGGTCTGCACGGTGGCTGCATGGCGCCCGAACACTTTCTCCAACGCCAGCGAGATCTCGCCGACGGTCGCATTGGCCCGCGCCGCGCGGATCGCGAATTCGAGCAGGTTCTCGCCGCTTTCAGCCGCGCGGGTGAGGGCGGTTAGCGCATCCTCCAGGGCCGCGACGTCGCGCGTGCCTTTGAGCCGCTGCAGCTTCGCCAATTGCCGGGCCTTGACCTCGGCATTATCGATCTTCAGCACATCGACCTCGATGTCGGCTTCCGGGCGATGCGCATTGACTCCGACCAGCACCTGCTCGCCGGAATCGATGCGTGCCTGGGTGCGCGCCGCCGCTTCCTCGATGCGCAGCTTCGGAATGCCTTTCTCGATCGCCGCCGCCATGCCGCCGAGGTTTTCGACCTCCTCGATATGGGCGAGCGCGCGGGCCGCCAGATCATGTGTCAGCCGCTCGACATAGGCCGAGCCGCCCCACGGGTCGATCATGCGCGTGGTGCCGGATTCCTTTTGCAGGATGAGCTGCGTGTTGCGGGCAATGCGGGCCGAATGGTCGGTCGGCAGCGCCATCGCCTCGTCGAAGGAATTGGTGTGCAGCGACTGCGTATGCCCCTGCGTTGCCGCCATCGCCTCGATCATCGTGCGCGTGATGTTGTTGTAGGGATCCTGCGCCGTCAGCGACCAGCCCGATGTCTGGCAATGGGTGCGCAGCGACAGCGAGCGCTCGTCCTTCGGCGCAAAATTCTTCTTCATCAGGCTCGACCAGAGCAGCCGCGCGGCCCTGAGCTTGGCGACCTCCATGAAGAAGTTCATGCCGATCGCCCAGAAGAAGGAAAGGCGCGGCGCGAACCGGTCGATGTCGAGACCCGCGGCGACGCCGGCGCGCGCATATTCGATGCCGTCGGCGATCGTGTAGGCGAGTTCGAGGTCGGCCGTCGCGCCCGCCTCCTGCATATGATAGCCGGAGATCGAGATCGAATTGAATTTCGGCATGTGCCGCGAGGTATAGGCGAAGATGTCCGACACGATCCGCATCGAAGGCTTCGGCGGATAGATGTAGGTGTTGCGGACCATGAACTCCTTCAGAATGTCGTTCTGAATGGTCCCGGCGAGGTCCTTCTGCGCGACACCCTGTTCCTCCGCCGCCACGATATAGAGCGCCATGATCGGCAGCACGGCGCCGTTCATGGTCATCGACACCGTCATCTCGTTGAGCGGAATGCCGTCGAACAGCTGGCGCATGTCGAGGATGGAATCGATCGCCACGCCCGCCATGCCGACATCGCCGGCGACGCGCGGATGGTCGCTGTCATAGCCGCGATGGGTCGCGAGGTCGAAGGCGACCGACAGGCCCTTCTGGCCGGCCGCGAGGTTGCGCCGGTAGAAAGCGTTGGATTCCTCCGCCGTCGAGAAGCCGGCATATTGCCGGATCGTCCAGGGCTGCTGGACATACATGGTCGGGTAGGGGCCGCGCACGAAGGGCGGCAGGCCCGGATAGGTGTCGAGATTGGCCAGGCCCTTGAGGTCGGCCTGCGTGTAGAGGTGTTTCAGGGCGATGCCTTCCGGCGTCATCCGCTGGCCCTTGAGCTCGACCGGCGCGCGGCGCGGCGCCGACCAGCCGATCTGGCTGAAATCCGGGATCATGAGCCGGCTCCGATCGACTGATCGATGCGAACTGGAAACAGCGGCTCGCAGGTCGCCACGCCTTCTGTCAGCGCGGGCCGGCGTTCGGCTTTCAATGTCTCGACGGGGCGCTCGCTGCCGGTGCGGAACAAGGTGGTGCCGATGATGCCTCGTTCGCCGGCCCGATAGACGGCATTGCGCTTCGCGGCGGCCGTCTGCACACGGTTCTGGATATAGCCCTGCTGCAGGCTGTTGAGCACGCCGCCCTCGGCCTCGATGCGCTGAAATTCTTCCCAGGCCGCCGCGCAAAGACCGTCGGTCAGCGCCTCGACCGCTCCGGAGCCGCTGGCCGGATCGGCCACGTGATGGAGATGGCTCTCATGCGCCAGGATCAGCTGCGCGTTGCGGGCGACGCGGCGCGCAAAACCGGCCGGCAGTCCATGCGCGATGGTATGCGGCAGGATCGAGACGGAATCAGCGCCGCCGGTCGCGGCCGCAAAAGCGGCAATCGCGGTGCGCAGAATGTTGGTTTCCGGATCCGCCATCGCCATCATGCGATAGGAGGTCTCGGCGTGGACGTTCGCCGTCGAGGCCGGGATCGAGCAGGCTTCCTGGATCCGCGCCCAGAGCTTGCGCAACGCCCGCACCTTGGCCATCGACAGGAACTGGTCCTGGTCGACGCTGAGGGCAAAGCCGATATAGGGCGCGGCATAGACCAGCGGCTGACGCGCCTTCTCGAACATCCTGAGATAGGACACGGCGGAAGCCATCATCGTGCCGAGCTCCTGCGCCTCGGTGGCGCCGGCATTGTGGAAGACGCGGCCGTCCGCTTCGAGCAGCACGCCGGGCACGCCCATCGAGAAGAAATGCGCCAGCGATTGCGGCATTGACTCCTGCAGCGCCTCGATCGAGGTGCGCAGCCGTCCGGTGCCGGCGAAGATCGCCGCCGGGTCGATGCCGAAGGAAAGGTTGAGCTTCGCCGGATCGGAGCGGCGCCGGGTCAGGAAGGCGAGCAGCCAATCCGCCACGGCGCGGCTCCACGGATGCGCATCGATGCGCACCTGGACCCGGTTGAGCGGCACGCCGTCGAGCACCGTTTCCAGCGCCTCCGCGGTTCTCGGCAGCCCGTAGCCGAACGCATTCGGCGCACCCTCGAAAACCAGCGACAGGCCGGTCGCGCCCTCAGCGATGTCCTGCAGCGCCTGGGCGCTGGCGCGGGCGATATCGGGATCGTCGATGCGCTGGCTGACGATCCATGGCGACTTCGGATTGGTGCGCACCAGCGGCTCGGCTGTCGTCGAACGCTCGCTGAGCGGCTCGATGCGGATGCCGTCATCGGTGTGCGAAACAAGCTTCTGTTCGAAAGCGCCGCCGGCAAGCACTTTTTCCGCCAGCGCCAGCCAGCGCTTGGTTTCCGGGTTGGGAAGGTCGACATCCCTAGTCAAGGCGCCGGCGCCCATCGCACTCCTCGTCTCTCGGCCGCATCAGCCACCAGTCTATGGTCCCCCGCCGCATATCACAATGCGACATCCGTCGCGGTTGTTCCGGCAGCCGCTAACCGATTGCCAAACATGCGCAAAATCCGCAAGCTAAGTAAGGTGGTTTCGCTGCCAGGGTCAAATTCGAATAGCGCCAAATTTGATGGTGGGCATTGTCGCCCGCCGATCGCGTTATTATCCTCCATGAGACCGGGCGTTTTTGGCGGAAGAGATTGCGGAGACCGGACATATGGCTGACCACACCAGCATCTTCATCGGCGCCAGCCGCAAGCCTGATGATTCCTACCAGCGCGCCGAGGAACTCCTGCTGCGCTACGGCAACCGCCACGGCCTGATTACCGGCGCCACAGGCACCGGCAAGACGGTCAGCCTGCAGGTCTTGGCCGAGGGCTTTTCAAATGCCGGCGTCCCGGTCTTCTGCGCCGACATCAAGGGCGACCTTTCCGGCATCGCCATGATGGGCGAGGCCAAGGATTTCCTTGTCAAGCGTGCAGAGCAGGTGAAGCTCGATCCCTATCAGTTTCAGGAATACCCGGTCATCTTCTGGGATCTGTTCGGCGAGCAGGGTCACCCGATCCGTGCCACCATCTCGGAAATGGGGCCGCTGCTTTTGTCGCGGCTGATGAACCTCACCGAAGCGCAGGAAGGTGTCATGAACATCGCCTTCCGCATCGCTGACGAAG
>NZ_RZSN01000240.1:0-6666 GCF_003997315.1 Mesorhizobium sp. M1A.F.Ca.IN.020.04.1.1 | reverse complement strand
CCCAGGGGAAATCGACCCCCTGTTACCGCCGTGAAAGGGCGGTGTCCTAACCGCTAGACGATGGGCGCGCTCAGACGAAGCGGCTTATAATTGCGTTGCTCGCAACCGGCAACCCATCTGCCGCCACATGCGACAACTTTTTTCGCGAGCCTGCAAAACGCATGTTTGGCAACCGGAAAACAATTCGATTGAAGGCAGGTAAGCCGCTCAGTTGTCGCCACCGCCGCCGCGCCGGCGGCAGCGCCAGTTCCAGTCGCGCTCGGGGCCGACGTCGACATGGACGGATTCGGTGTGGCAGTAGGTTCCGACTCCGCCGCGGCCGGGCATCGACCGCACATAGCTCGCCAGCTCCCACTTGGAGACGCCGGGCACCTGGATGTCAGCGGCGGCGCAGTACATGTGCAGCGAGTTCTTGGCGCCGTTGGCGCGACGGTTGCGGGCAGGGTCGCGATAGCCGGAGGTGACGATCATCTTGCGGCCGAAATGACCCTCGATCGTCTTCAGCACGCGCACCAGCGAAGGCTTCAGGCAGGCGACGTCGACGCTTTCGTTCTGTCTCAAGAGGCCGTTGGGCGCGAGCCTTGCCATACCGGCGGCCGACGCCACCTGGTAGGAGCCGCCGCCTTCGTCCTCGTTGAGATCGACGTCGCTCTCGTCGTCGATGCCGGACTTGCGCTTGATCTCGAACAGCGCCGTCTGGCGCACGCCGGGCAAGGCATCGGCGCCGGTGATGTGGTTGCTGCTGTCGTCACCGAGGGAAGCCAGTTGCACCGGCTTGTCGCCCGGGGTCGCGGAGGCGAGGGTGACGATCGGCTTTGTCGCCGGCAACGTGGTCTTGGCCTGGGCGGCGGGCTGGTCGCTGGAGCGCGTGTTGATCAGCGGGGCAGGCGCGGCCGAGGCCGGCGTGGTGCTGAACAGAGAAGCAAACAGCCCCTTCTTCGGCGCGGCGATCGGCTGCTGCTGGGGCTCGCCCGCTGTCACGTAGACGCCTTTGCTCATCGCCTGCACGGTCGCCTGCGCTTGCGATGCGACCGCGGCGGCATCGCCGGCAGCAACCTTGTTGGCGGCCGCTTTCGTCTCCTCTGCCGTCTGCTGCGGCTGTACCAGCGGTTGCGGCGTGTTGCCGGCGATCGAGCCGGCGTCAGCAGGAACCGCTACCGCGGGGAAGGCTGCTCCGGGCCGGGTTTCCGGCAAATAGGCGACTTTTTCAGGCAACGGTTTGTCGTCTTCGCCCATCACGGTCGATGCCGCCTCTGGGGATGCCGGGGAGGTCGACGCCGCCTGCGAGGTCGAATCGGCCGACGCCTCGGACTGGGCGCTGGAAGCCGCGCTCATCTCTGTGGCGGTTGAATTGTAGGCGGGCGTGACGACCGACATCGTCGGGTCGCCGGTCGAGGTGCAGGAGGCCAGAAGCACGGATAAAAGCGCTGCCACGATGCTGCGGCTTTCCCTTCGTGCGAGGCGCCAACCTGCTGATTTCAAAATAAAATTCCCCCTCGGCATCCGGTCCGTACATCGTCGCCGCAGCACTCCAGTGCCTCTGGCGGCGACCTCCTGTTCCCGAACCGGAAACGGGATCTGTATCGATCTGCAAAGCCTCGGATTTATTGTTTGTCTGCAGGCGAGCTGAGGCTACGAAAACGATTAACATCACCATTTCGCCCTGTTTGGGCGGCCCGTCAACTCACCAGACATTACAGCCGGTTACACACGCACCTTGACATAGGTGCCCGGCGCGTCCCCCAAGGTTTTCATACGCTTGCCCGGTTTGCGGGCGGGCACATGGATGTTGTCCTGGCTTTCGATCCAGTGCTGCCAGTGCGTCCACCATGAGCCGGCATGCTCGTGCGCGCCGGCGAACCAGGTGCTGAAATCCCCCACCGGCTTGCCGCCGGTCCAGTACTGGTACTTGTGCGCCGCCGGCGGATTGACGACGCCGGCGATGTGGCCGGAGCCCGCGATGACATATTCGACGTCGCCACCGAAATAGCGCGAGCCGAGGAACACCGAGAGCGCCGGCGCGATGTGGTCTTCCTTCGTGGCGAGGTTGTAGACGGGGATCGTTATGTCGGCCAGCGAGACGGTGCGGCCGGCAAGCTCCATCGTGCCGCGGGAGAGATTGTTCTCGAGATAGCAATTGCGCAGATAGAAGGAATGGTTGGCCGCCGCCATGCGGGTCGAATCGGCATTCCAGTAGAGCAGGTCGAAGGGCAGCGGGTCCTTGCCGCGCATATAGTTGTTGATGACATAAGGCCAGATCAGGTCGCCCGAGCGCAGCATGTTGAAGGCGGTCGCCATCTTGGTGCCGTCGAGATAGCCCTTTTCGTTCATCGATCGCTCGACCGCGGCAACCTGGTCCTCGTCGACGAAGACCTTGAGATCGCCGGCATAGGTGAAGTCGACCTGGGTGGTGAAGAAGGTCGCCGACCTGATGCGGTGGTCGCCTTCCTGCGCCAACAGCGCGAGCGCCGCGGCCAATAGCGTGCCGCCGACGCAATAGCCGATAGCGTTGACCTCCTTCTCGCCGGTCGCCTTCTCGACCATGTCGAGGCCATATTGCAGGCCCTCGCGGATATAGGCCTCCCAGCCTTTGGCGCCGTGGCGCTCGTCCGGGTTGATCCAGGAGATGACGAAGACCGTGTGGCCCTGCTCGATGGCCCAGCGGATGAAGGATTTCTGCGGGTTGAGGTCGAGGATATAGTATTTATTGATCCACGGCGGGCAAATGAGCAGGGGGCGCTTCAGCACCGTCTCCGTCGTCGGATCGTATTGGATGATCTCGGCGACATCGCTGCGGCCGATGACCTTGCCGGGTGTCGTGGCGATGTTCTTGCCGATCTCGAACGGCGCGTAGTCCGCCTGGCGCAGCTTCAGGTCGCCCCTGCCGGCGGCGATGTCCTCGGCCAGCATCTTCATGCCGCGCACCAAATTCTCGCCGTTGGAGGCGACGGTCTCGCGGAACAGCTCGGGATTGGTCAGAATGAAATTCGACGGCGCGATGGCGTTGGACACTTGCTTGACGTAGAAGCTCGCCTTGTGGCGGGTGTGCTCGTCCAGGCCCTCGGCATGATCGACGAGATCGGAGGCCCAGCGCGAGGTCACGAGATAGGCCTGTTTCAGGAAGTCGAAGAAGGCATTGCGGCCCCATTCCGGATCCTGGAAGCGCTTGTCGCCGCGCTCGGGCTTGACCGCGTCCTCGGGGGCTTCGGCGTTGGGGCTGGGGCTGACCTTCTGGATGGCGTTCGCCCAGACCGTCATGTAGCCGGCGAACAGCCGCGTCTGCGCTTCAAGCGCGCGCTGCGGGTCGGCCAGCCAGTACTCCGAGAGCTTGGAGAAGGTCTTGACCATGTCGACCACGGGTTCGGCGACGTGGTCGCGCACCTCACCCTTTTCGCGCGGCTCGGCCCAGGCGGAGGCCGCCTTGCCGGCCTGCTCGATCATGCGCGCCATGTTCAACGCGAAGCGTTCGGGATCTTTCACCAGATATTGCTCGACGGTCGAAGGTCCGCCATTTTCCGCTTTGTCCGAATCGGGCGCTTTGGACATGGTTCGCGGGGTTCCTCCCGGAGCGTTTTCTTGACATATTACCATGGGACATCTGACCGGGTCCAACACGCTCTAACCCGGCTGCCAGGAAAACAATATGACGATTAATGTTGGCGGGACTTATTTTCTCGGCGCCGGTTCGATTTGCCGCATCGCCGCCGCAGCCGCGGTGCTATGCACGCCGTTGCTTGCGGGCGGCTGCGAGACCAGCAGCAACACCAACAATGCGAGGCCGACCGCGGTGACCGAGGGGCCGAAGGACACCGGCTCCTATCCGAACCTCAACATTCCGCCGCCGGTAGCCGCCAAGCAGCTGACGAAGGAAGAGACTGCCGCCAAGCTTGCCCAGCTCAAGGCCGAGCAGCAGGCGCAGCTCGCCAAGGGCGGCCGCGCGAAGCCAGCCGCCAATACGGCGGCGCTGAACACGCTCGCCAGGACGCATGGCGACGACGCGCTGAAGCAGATCGAAGGCAAATGCGATCCTGCCCTCGACCCTAACTGCAATTAGGTCTATATCGCGCGCCGAAAAGCGCCCCCTTTGATCGTCTGGAACTCCAATGGAAGAATTTCACAAGGTCCGCCGGCTTCCGCCTTACGTGTTCGAGCAGGTGAATCGGCTGAAGGCCAGCGCCCGCTCGCGCGGTGCCGACATCATCGACCTTGGCATGGGCAATCCGGACCTGCCGACGCCGAAGGCCATCGTCGACAAATTATGCGAAGTGGTGCGCGATCCGCGCACGCATCGCTATTCGTCCTCGCGCGGCATTCCGGGCCTGCGCCGGGCCCAGGCGAACTACTATGCCCGCCGCTTCGGCGTGAAGCTCAATCCCGACACGCAAGTGGTGGCGACGCTCGGCTCGAAGGAGGGCTTTGCCAACATGGCGCAGGCGATCACCGCGCCCGGCGACGTCATCCTGTGCCCCAATCCGACCTATCCGATCCACGCCTTCGGCTTCATCATGTCGGGCGGCGTCATCCGGTCGCTGCAGGTGGAACCGGATGACGGCTTCATCCCGGCGGTCGAGCGCGGCATCCGCCACTCGATTCCGAGGCCGCTGGCGCTGATCCTCAACTATCCGTCGAACCCGACGGCGCTTGTCGCCTCGCTCGATTTCTACAAGGACGTGGTCGCCTTCGCGAAGAAGAACGACATCATCATCCTGTCGGACCTTGCCTATTCCGAGATCTATTTCGACGGCAATCCGCCGCCTTCGGTGCTCCAGGTTCCAGGGGCGATGGATGTCTGCGTCGAGTTCACCTCGATGTCGAAGACTTTTTCCATGCCCGGCTGGCGCATGGGCTTCGCGGTCGGCAACGAGCGGCTGATCGCGGCGCTGACGCGCGTCAAATCCTATCTCGACTACGGCGCCTTCACGCCGATCCAGGTGGCGGCGGCGCATGCGCTCAACGGCGACGGTGCCGACATCGCCGAGGTGCGCGAGGTCTATCACAAGCGGCGCGATGTGATGGTCGATTCCTTCGGCCGTGCCGGCTGGACCATTCCGGCGCCGGCGGCCTCGATGTTCGCCTGGGCGCCGATCCCGGAACAGTTCCGCCAGCTCGGCTCGCTCGAATTCTCCAAGCTGCTCATCGAGCACGCCGACGTGGCGGTGGCGCCGGGCATCGGCTTCGGTGAGCACGGCGACGATTTCGTTCGTGTGGCGCTGGTCGAGAACGAGCACCGGATCCGCCAGGCGGCGCGCAACATCAAGCGCTTCCTGGCCTCGACCGCCAAGCAGCCCAACAATGTTGTGCCGCTCACCGCGCGCCGCTGAATTCACCGCACATCACACCGACCAATCTTTGAGGGGCGTCGCCGGACATGGCTGAAGCGTTGCGTGTTGGAATTGCCGGCCTTGGCACGGTGGGCGCCTCGGTGGCGCGCGTGCTCAACGACAAGGCCGCCGAGCTCACCCGCCAGTGCGGTCGCGACATTGTCGTCACAGCGGTTTCGGCGCGCGATCCGAAGCGGGACCGCGGTGTCGATCTGGGCGACACCAAATGGTTCGACGATGCCGCGAAGATGGCCGAGAAGGCCGACATTGATGTCTTCGTCGAGCTGATCGGCGGCGACGAAGGGCCAGCGCGTGCATCGGTGAAGGCGGCGCTCGAGGCCGGCCGCCATGTCGTGACGGCCAACAAGGCGCTGTTGGCCAAGCACGGCGTGCAACTCGCCGAGATCGCCGAGAAGAAGGGCGTGCTGCTCAACTACGAGGCTGCGGTGGCCGGCGGCATCCCGGTCATCAAGACGATGCGCGAGGCGATGGCCGGCAACCAGGTCACCCGCGTCTTCGGTATCCTCAACGGCACCTGCAACTACATTCTGACCCGCATGGAGGCCGAAGGCATCTCTTTCGATGCCTGCCTCAAGGACGCGCAGCGCCTCGGCTATGCCGAAGCGGACCCGACCTTCGACATCGAAGGCCATGACACGGCGCACAAGCTGTCGATCCTGACCAGCCTTGCGTTCGGCACGAAGATCGCCGCCAACGACATTTACATGGAGGGCATCTCCAACATCACCCAGGCCGACATTCGCGCCGCAGCCGAGCTCGGCTATCGCATCAAGCTGCTCGGCGTCGCGCAGCGCACCGACAGCGGCATCGAGCAGCGCGTGCATCCGACCATGGTGCCGACGGCCTCGGTCATCGCGCAGGTGCATGGCGTCACCAATGCCGTGGCGATCGAGACCGACATCCTGGGCGAGCTTTTGCTCTCCGGCCCCGGCGCCGGCGGCAATGCCACCGCCTCGGCGGTGGTCGGCGACATTGCCGATATCGCCAAGAGCCGGCCGGGCTTCCAGCACGGGCCGGTCTTCGGCTGGCCGGCGAAGGAATTGAAGCCCTACAGGAAAGCGCAGATGCGCAGCCATGCCGGCGGCTATTTCATCCGGCTGACCGTGCACGACCGCATCGGCGTCTTCGCGGCGATCGCCAAGCGCATGGCCGACAACGATATTTCACTGGAATCGATCGTCCAGCAGGCCGCCGGGCCGGCTACCGAAGCGCAGAAGACCGTCATCCTCGTCACCCACGAGACAACGGAAGCGGCGGTGCGCAAGGCGGTCGAAGGCGTCACCAAGGACGGCCATCTCACCGACAAGCCGCAGGTGATCCGTAT
>NZ_RZSN01000239.1:0-6725 GCF_003997315.1 Mesorhizobium sp. M1A.F.Ca.IN.020.04.1.1 | reverse complement strand
CGACTGTGGTCGATATCAATCGATCTGGGCCTGTCGCATCCGTTCATGGGCGTGGGCGCAGGGCAATGGGTGGGCGACATCGCTCCGCACAGCCACAACCTGTTCATCGATTATTTTAGAACGCTGGGAGTGCCCGGCCTTGCCTTGGTGGTGATCATGGTTCTGCTGGTGGTGGGGTATCTAATCAGCGCCGTTCTTCACACATTGGTCGACAGGGGCAGGAGCGAACAAGCGACCGAAGTGAATGTCATGGTGCTCGGAACATCGGTCGCCGTATGGAACTACTTGGTCGCCAACCAGATGAGCGATTCCTTCGGGCCGTCAACCGCGGCCTTCTTCTGGCTGCCGCTCGCTTTGCTCATAGTCTACCGCGGCATGCAGCGATCGCTGCAGACCGGCCTTGCCAAGACCCCGAGGTTGTATGTCGGGACCGGGTCTCAGCTGCTTGAAGTTGAGTATGCCCCTCGCACATCGCCTTGACTTCATTGGCGCTCCAAGAGTTCATCGTACCACCCGAAATCCAATGACTTCGCACAGTTTTGGTGACCTGGCGGCAAGCCTCCCGCCAAGCGTCGAAGCACGCGCGCTGCAGACAGACATTCGATTTGTCGAGTTCTTTGGTCTGCCCGGGGTCGGAAAGACAACCACCTCCGGCCTGCTGGCGAACAGCCTGCGACGGTGCGGCCCGCCGGTAGGCGACGTGCGAGTGGCGTGGGAAGGAAGAACATTCATCGAGAGGCAGATACACAGAATGGGCGTTGTCGCCCCTCGGCTGCTAGATCGTGAGTTTCGCTCGTTGCTTGCTCGAATTGCCCGCTTCGTCATCGAAAGCAGGCAAGTGTCGCGCCTTGATGCCTTCAGGCTTGTCTGGAATCTTATCAGCCTGGTCGCATTTATCCAGCATGAGAGGGCAAGAAGAAATTCAATAATCATAATGGATCAGGGGTTGCTGCAGGGATTCTGGTCCATATTGCTGAAGAGCAGATGCAGAAAAACATCCGAGAATTGGCTGGATATGCTTTCTGCCGTCGGATTGCATGACATGGTTTTTGTCCACCTGCGCAGCGAGACCGGCATCGCCAGAGACCGGCTCCTGACCAGGGGCGATCGCTCCTCGCGGCTGCAACGGACATCTCCGGACAGCGATCCCGACCTTTGGTCGGCGGCGGATCGGGCTTGCCGCGAAATGGCGGCCGCCCTTGAGCGGGGAATGGGAACGGAAGATCGCATGGGCGTGCTGGCGGCTATCGACATCGAAAGGCTTGCTTCGCCCGAAGCCGTGGCCTCGAGAGCTCTCGAGGCGGTCCGTTCGGCCTGTCTCGACCGGCATCGGCAATCCCTTTCTTCAGGTCAATGAGGATGAGGATGAACCGCCGTTCATTCATGGGTCTTGCTGGGCTGTCTCCCGTGTTCGCCCTGTTGCCGGGCGCGTACCAGGCGGAGGGCGGGCAGATGCCGGAGGGCAAGCAGCTCGTTCTGACGGGCGAGCATGGCTACGAACAACAAATGTTTCGGGATCTCGAAGCCGGGGCGACAATCGATGCCCGGAATGCTTCCTTCACAGTCGCCAACAGCAGAAATCCTGAGCCCAGCGCGATGATGGGCTGCGACGAAGGAGACCTGCCGGTCAATCGCTACCCGGTGGTCATCCGCAACTGTCCGGACGTTCATTTCATCGGGGGGCGCTTCGACGGCCAGGTGCCGCTGACCTCCGATTGGCGCGACACCTACTGCAACAGCGCGGCTCTGCTGGTCAGGGACGGAACCGCCAATGCGACAATAGAAGGTGTGCGCGCGCGGCGCTGCTGGGATGGCGTGCGTTTCGCGGCGCGGGCCGACGGCTTTCACCTGAAAGGCTGCTGGCTCAGCGAAATCAGGGATGATGCGGTGGAGAACGACTACCTGCTCAGCGGCATTGTCGAGGATTGCCTGTTCGACGGCTGTTTTTCGGGGATCAGCGTGGATCCTGCCTCAAACGAGCGGGATGGGACAGGGGAGACAGTGCAGATCGATCGAACCCTCATTCGCATGCACCCGTTTCTCTCCAAGGGCGAAATCACACATCAGGCGCCTATCAAGGCCGTCGATCAGTCACCCAGGCTGAGGATAACGGGATCGGTTTTCGCATTGGCTTCGGTGAACATGCGTGGACTCCGTCGCCTGGAAAGAACCTGGGGGCTGGCTATCGAAAGCCGGGACAACGTGTTGCTGTGGCTGCCCGACGAACCAATTCCTTCGGAATTGCCGCTGCCGCCATCCGGTTTCAAGGTGCTGACGGGCGCTGACGCGCGCGAATACTGGAACAAGGCGCATCTGCAATGGGTCGCGGCGCATCAGAACGTGGCCCGGTTCTCCGACGAAGCGCTGTGAGAAGTCGCACTCGGGGGCAAACATTCGGTTGCTTAGCTGTGTTGGGCGAAGTGAACTCCTGCCGAAACGCTTGTCGCTTCGCCCATTGAACGTACTTGTTTCGCAACGACAGGTTGGACCGCCGTCGCGTTCCGGCAGAGGGGGAGAGGACTACTCGATGAATCACGAGGCGGGTAACGGAACGGCGCCGCCAGGCTCCACCGCTCATATCCCGGCCACGTTTGTGACCCAGGGACGGCTGGCACGCGTCAGGGGGCAGAATATCCTGTTCAGTCCTTCCCAGCGGGCCATCTTCGCCGTCAACGATACTGCCGCCGAGATCTGGCGCTCCCTGGAAGAGGGAACATCGCCGCGCGCCATTTCGGCCGAGATGGCGCGCGCCGGCGTCGATGGGATCGAGGCAAACAGGCATGTCGAGGCCGCGCTGAGGGATTGGCAGCGGCTGAGCTTGATACGGCCCGACGCACCGCCGTCTGTGTCGGCTCGAGAGGCTGTGAGCCAGGTCGTCGCGATCGCGGGCCTTTCCGTACGCATCGAGTATCCTGCAGCCTGCGCCTTTCCCGCGGTCGCCGTGTTCCGGCATCTTGAGGTCCGACGAGAGACTGCCGACATTCTGTTCCAACTGGTCGAGCATGAAGGACGGGTCCACCTGTTCCGGGATGGCGACTGGGTTCTTTCCTGCGCGCCCGACGAGCTGCCCGTCATGGTGAAAGGGCAAATGCTGATCGAGGTCCTCGATCGCAGCGCCTACGAACTTGCTCTGCACGCGGCTGCGCTTCTCAAAAATGAGCGCATCGTGCTTCTTTGCGGCAACCCGGGCGCAGGCAAGACTACGTTGACCCTGGCGCTGGTCAATGCAGGGTTCGGTTTCGTATCTGACGATGTGACCCTGTTGGACTCCCGGGGACATGGCATTGGTCTGCCGTTTGCGCCTGCCGTCAAGGCAGGAGCATGGCCGCTTTTGGCCGAACGCTTCCCCGATCTCGACGCTGTTCCGGTTTGTCGCCGGCCAGACCGCAGGCGAGTTCGGTTTGCGGTGCCCAGCGAGGTCGTGCCGTCCTCTCCCATACCAATCGGCTATGCAATCCAGCTTCGTCGAGGTCGCGACGCGAAAGCTTGCCTCGAGCCGATCGACCCGGCCAGCGCATTGCGTGTGCTGCTCAACGGGGCGTTCGCACCCGGCCGAGAGTTGAGTGGCAGCGCCTTCGACACTCTGACCGAAGTCATCGGATCGGCGGGCACCTATTGCCTGAATTATTCGAAGCTCGATGATGCAGTAGAGCTGATCACGAAGGCATGCCGGTGAGACACAGAGGCAACGCGCTCGAGGCTCTGATCGCCGGACTTCGCGGCAGTCCGGCCGACCGGGCCGATTGGCACGCCGTAATCGCTCTGGCCAATCGCACTTTGCTCACGCCGGATTTGTTCTCCTCCCTCGCGCGCGCCGGCCAGATCCACCGGCTACCGCAGGACGTGTACGAGTATCTCCGGTTCGTTCATGACTGCAATCGGGAGCGGAACTTGCGCTTGCGTGCGCAACTGCGCGAAGCCGTTGCGGCGCTCAATCGCCGCGGCATCGTTCCGCTCCTGCTCAAGGGCGCTGTTCCCTTGTTCCTTGCGCCGGCAGGCCAGGCTCCCAGCAGGATGACAAGCGACCTCGATCTGGCCGTGGAGCCGGCCAACGAGGCGGCCGCCCAAATCTGCCTTGAAGAGCTCGGCTATGTCGAGGTGGCAGGTGAGCGAGGCATGGCGCGTGAGCAGGATGCCGGAATGCTGGAACTCCGGGCGCGCCGGGCAATCGACTTTGAACCTCCCAAGCTCGTCCAGCACGACGATTTGTGGGTGAATATTCCTACTGCCCAGTCCCGGGCTCTGCACTGGATCGTGCACGACCTGTTTAAGGAGGGCGACTATTGGCGCGGAAGGATTGATCTCAGGCACCTTCACGACCTGGCGCAATTGGCGGAGACCGAGAACGTGGACTGGAGCGCGCTGCAGGCATCCATGTCGGACCGAAGCGCCCGCAATGCCCTGGATACCCAGCTCCTGGCCTTGCATCACTTCTTCGGAACCAGGATCCCGGCAAGATGCGCGCGGCGCCCGATCGTCCGTTTCCAGCACTGGAGGCGCGTCTTCACGGCAACCCACCCGATCATCGGCGCTCCGTTGCGCCTGGCCGGGAATTTGATTTGGGGAACGCGGCGGTTTCTAAGCGCCAGGGGTTCGGCGAGGGGGGGCTCGTCCGATTTCGCGCGGCGCATCGCTCGTACGCTTTTGCTTCCAAGCGCGAAAATCTAAGCCTTTTGGTGAACTAGTATCCTGGCATCGGGAGACATAAGCTGTTGTGATACTTTGGAACCCGCATGGGAGAATCGTCATGCCGACCGAAAGCACGAAACGCTCGGAAAGGACGCAGGAAGTCCTCGTTTCAGAGGCTCAGGCGCGCCGGGACTTTCTCAAGAAGGCAGGGCGTTTTGCGGCGGTGACTCCACCGGCCATAACGGTTCTGCTCGGCACCAGCCTGAACTCCAGAGCGATCGCCAAATCGGGAGGAACACGCCCGGGCAACGGCTGGGGCGACAACAATCATATTCACATTGGTCCTCCCGGCCAGTCGTAAGGTTGACCGTCAGGGTCGCTGAAGCAGCGTTTTGAGAACCAAAAGCGCGTCGCGGGGAAATGGATCCCGGCGGCGCGCTTTCGCGTCTTTGCTTCAATTTTGATACCCCGATCGCTGGCGGCACGCCGCGGTCGGGGTATTTTGTTTGTTGGCGGCGACCGGGTTGGCGCAAGCGTAAATCGTTCCTGTCAGATCAGGCGAGCAGCCAATCGTTCAAATGGAATTCATAGATCTTGCCGTCGTTCTCGGTCGGATTCGAGTCGTTGTCCACGCCGCGATCGACGACATAGAGGCTCATTTGGTGGCTCGGATCGTCGCTGCTCGGCGCCAGGGCAAGTCCCGCCGGCTTTTTCGCGTTGGCGGCGGAGATGTCGAGTGTGCCCAGCAGATCCCCGGTTGGCGTCACCATTGCCACGGAGGTGCGTGACACGATGACATAAAGCAGGTCGTGGACCGGATCATACGCGATACCCCCGTCAGAAGGGGTTCCGAGCGCCTCTTCAGAAAAACTCGTCACGACATCATCGCCCCCCGTGCTTGGGACGCCGTCGAATCTGCCGTTCTGGCCCGGAGCGATGGTGTAAATCCTATGGGTTGTGCCATCCTCGAGATAGAGCACGCCGCGGTTTGTGTCGTAGGCAATACTCTCCGCATCCGTACTGCCGAACGCGGCGGTCCTGAACGAGGTCACGATATCGTCGGAGGTGTTGTAAAGCCCATCGTTGCCCGGGTTCAACTCGTAGACGCTCTTCGTGCCGGTATCGTCCGAGAAGAAGAGATGGTGGTTCGCCGGATTATAGGTGACCCCGGCCGGCTCATCCGAGAAATTGATGGTGGTGAGCGTGCCCGTCAGGGTGCCGTTCAGATTCATCTGGAAGAGATTCTTGCCGGTGAAAATCGACATCTCCTCCACCTCACTATCGGCCACCAGCAGCTTGCCGAGATGGGAGATATAGACGATATCGGTCGGGTCGGGGCTCGGCGGTGACCACTGCGAAGTCAGAATAGTGTGCGCCAAGGTCACGGATGTCGGCAACTGGGTGGCGGTGACGCCGACGGTGAAGGTGTGCGTGGCGATGCTGCCGTCGGACGAGGTGGCTGTCACGTGGAGATCGATCGTCGGTTCGGACTGAGCGTTGAGCGTGCCGCTGCTCGATCGCGTGATGACGCCGGTGCTGGAATTGATGGCAAAGCGCGAGTCGTCGATCGTGTAGGTGACCGTCGAGCCGGCATCGGGATCCTTGGCCGAGGCGGTGATGCCGACGGCAGTGCCGGCGGCGGCATTCTGGCCGATCTGGTTGGCCCCGGAGTTGGCATCGGGCGGCGTGTTGAACGCGATCGGTTCGGGGCTGTCGAGGACGGCGAGGGTGAAGCTCTTGTTGGCGGTGCTGCCGTCGGAGGAGGTCGCCGTCACCGTCAGGTTGATGGACGACTGGGTCTCGAAGTCGAGCGTGCCTGTGCCCGAACGCGTGATGACACCGGTGCTGGAATTGATGGCAAAGCGCGTGTCGTTGATGCTGTAGGTGACCGTCGACCCAGCATCGGGATCCGAGGCCGAAGCGGTGATCCCTGTCGGTGCCCCCGCCGCGGCGAGCTCGGCGATCTGGTTGGCGCCGGAGTTGGAGTCGGGCGGAGTGTTGAAGGCCACGGGCTGTTGGCCGGCCGTGACGCTGACAGTGAAGGTGCTCGTGGCGCTGCTGCCATCGGACGACGTCGCTGTCACCTGGAGATTGAT
>NZ_RZSN01000238.1:0-6806 GCF_003997315.1 Mesorhizobium sp. M1A.F.Ca.IN.020.04.1.1 | reverse complement strand
GCGCGCCCACTGGACGTTCGTCAGTTCGTACCGTTTGGCCATCCGTCGCGCTCCGAATCAGAACCCTCGGAACGCAATGAATCAACGCCAAACCGCGTTGAGAATCCTGAATGTAGATTGGACCTAGTTAAATGGTGGTGAGAGCTGGCAAGCTGTGGATGTACAAGACGAGCAGTTGCGGTAACCGGATTGCAAGGACGATTTGAGAATGTCCATCTGTTCAAGAGCGTTCCCGGTGACACGGAACGAAACGCAAAGTGACTTTCGCGGCAGGCCGGCAACCCCTAGATAACGCCGGGTTTTCCGCTGGGATTCGGGGGCAAGCGCCATGTGCGGTATCGTTGGAATCGTCGGCCGAAGCCAAGTCGCGCCGCTCATCGTCGACGCGCTGAAGCGGCTTGAATATCGCGGCTACGACTCGGCCGGTGTCGCCACCATCGAGAAGGGCGAGCTCGGAAGGCGCCGCGCCGAAGGCAAGCTCATCAACCTCGAACGCCGGCTGAAGGACGAGCCGCTCGACGGCACGATCGGCATCGGCCACACGCGTTGGGCGACGCATGGCGTTCCTAACGAGACCAATGCGCATCCGCATTTTTCCAAAGGCGTCGCCATCGTCCACAACGGCATCATCGAGAATTTCGCCGAACTGCGCGACGAGCTCACCCGAGACGGCTACTCTTTCGCTTCGCAGACCGATACCGAAGTCGTCGCGCATCTGGTGGCGCGCGAACTCGCCAGGGGGCTGAAGCCGGTCGAAGCCGCGCACCACGCGCTGAGGCGGCTGCACGGCGCATTCGCTCTGGCGATCATGTTCACGGGGGATGAGGACCTGATCGTCGGCGCCCGCAATGGTCCGCCTTTGGCCGTCGGGCATGGCGAGGGCGAGATGTTTTTGGGGTCGGACGCGATCGCGCTGGCGCCGTTCACCAATGCGGTCACCTATCTGGAAGACGGCGACTGGGCGGTCGTGCGTCGCAATGGCGTTAGCATCTACGACATCGACGGCAACAAGGTCGATCGCAAGCGCCAGCAGTCGCTGTCGACCAGCTTCATGGTCGACAAGGGCAACCGCCGGCATTTCATGGAAAAGGAAATCCATGAGCAGCCGGAGGTGATCTCGCACACATTGGCGCACTATGTGGATTTCGTTTCCGGCAAGTCGAAGCCACTCAACCTGCCCTTCGACTTCGCCAGGATCGGCCGGCTGGCGCTCTCGGCCTGCGGCACCGCCTATCTCGCCGGGCTGATCTCCAAATACTGGTTCGAGCGCTATGCGCGATTGCCGGTCGACATCGACGTCGCCTCGGAATTCCGTTACCGCGAGATGCCGTTGTCCGGGAACGACGCGGCGTTCTTCATATCGCAGTCGGGCGAGACCGCCGACACGCTGGCTTCCCTGCGCTACTGCCGCCAGGCCGGCATGAAGATCGGCGCGGTCGTCAATGTGCGCGAATCGACCATGGCGCGCGAATCCGACGTCGTGCTGCCGACGCTTGCCGGGCCGGAGATCGGCGTCGCCTCGACGAAGGCTTTCACCTGCCAGCTTTCGGTCTTGGCTGCGCTTGCCGTCCGCGCGGGCGTGGCGCGCGGCACGATCTCGCCCGATCAGGAAAAGCAGCTGGTGCGCGAGCTTTCCGAAGCGCCGCGCTACGCCACCCAGGTGCTGAAGCTCGACGAGCAGATCGAGCGCATCTCGCGCGAGCTGTCGCGCTACAAGGACGTGCTCTATCTCGGCCGCGACACGAACTTCCCGTTGGCCATGGAAGGCGCGCTGAAGCTCAAGGAAATCTCCTACATCCACGCCGAAGGCTATGCCGGCGGCGAATTGAAGCACGGGCCGATCGCGCTGATCGACGAGAACATGCCGGTGATCGTGATCGCGCCGCATGACCGCATCTTCGAAAAGACGGTGTCGAACATGCAGGAAGTGGCGGCCCGCGGCGGCAAGATCATCCTGATCACCGACAAAAAGGGCGCGGCGCAGGCCGGCATCAAGACGATGGAGACCATCATCCTGCCCGAGGTGCCGGAGATCATTTCGCCGATCATCTACGCGCTACCGATCCAGATGTTGGCCTATTTCACCGCGGTGTTCATGGGCACCGATGTCGACCAGCCGCGCAATCTGGCGAAATCGGTCACGGTGGAATAGCACTGTCACTGCTTCTTTTGGGCACCGTAGTTCGAAGTATGGCTTGCCGATGGCCCTTTCACTCCTCGAGGGGCGTCGCGGAATGGATCCTCGGGTCTACGCCGCGTCGCTTCGCTCCTTGCTCCGCGCGTGGATGACGAAGAGAGGGGTGTCGCGAACGCAGGAGCTTCCATTTGGAACGCTGAAAGCCGCTTCATAGAGAGCGCTCTTTAAAAACTTCGCAGTTCCAAACCGAATTGCGGTTCACTAAAGTTCAACCGCAATCTGCGCCGCGGTGATCCTATGTCCGACGCCCTGAAGACCTCTGGCATGACCCGGCTCAGGAATTACTTCCTGACGGGGTTCATCGTCTGCGCGCCGCTGGCGATCACGGCCTATATCGCCTGGTCGCTGATCGGCTGGGTCGATTCCTGGGTGAAGCCTTATATCCCGGTCCGCTACAATCCAGACACCTACCTGCCGTTCCCGGTTCCAGGCTTCGGCCTGATCGTGGCGCTGGTCTTGATCACGCTGATCGGCTTCCTGGCGGCGAATATCGTCGGCCGCGCCATCGTCAATTTCGGCGAGCGGCTGCTGGGCCGCATGCCGCTGGTGCGCGGCATCTATGGCTCGCTGAAGCAGATTTTCGAGACCGTGCTGTCGAACAAGGGCGACATGTTCCGCCAGGTCGGGCTGGTCGAATATCCGCGCAAAGGCGTCTGGTCGCTGGTTTTCGTCGCCAGCGAGAAGGAAACCGAGATCAACCAGAAACTCGACCGGGAAGGCGATCCGCTGATCGCGGTGTTCATGCCTTGCACACCCAACCCGACCACCGGCTTCCTGATGTATGTGCACAAATCCGAGATCGTGCCGCTCGACATGTCGATCGAGGACGGGGCCAAGCTGATCGTCTCGGCTGGCATGGTGGCGCCGGAGGTCAAGGCCAAGCTGGTGACTCTCAATGGCGAGCCCGTCGAAGGCGGCCTTGCCAATCCGGCGATCGGCGCCGCTCAGCCGGCGCGCAGCAGCCGCACCGCGTCGTCGCGCCCGAACAGATAAAGCAGCAAGCGCAGTGCCTCGCCGCGCTGGGACTGCAGTTCCGGGTCGCGCGACAGGATCAGCCGCGCATCGTCGCGCGCGGCTTCGAGCAGATCGGCATGGAATTCGAGGCGCGCCACCTGGAAGCCGGGGGTGCCCGATTGCCTTGTGCCCAGCAATTCGCCTTCGCCGCGCAGCTTCAGGTCCTCCTCGGCGATCTTGAAGCCGTCCTCGGTCTCGCGCATCACCGAAAGCCGGCGCTTCGCCGTCTCGCCGAGCGGGTCCTTGTAGAGCAGGACGCAGGATGACGGCTTGTCGCCGCGCCCGACGCGGCCGCGCAGTTGGTGCAACTGGGCAAGGCCGAAGCGTTCGGCATGCTCGATGACCATGATCGTCGCATCCGGCACGTCGACGCCGACCTCGATGACGGTGGTCGCTATCAGGATGCGCGTTTCGCCCTCCTTGAAGGCGCGCATCGCTTCGTCCTTCTCTGCCCCTTTCATGCGGCCATGGACGAGGCCGATCTGTTCGCCGAAGAGCGGCTTCAGCGAAGCGAAGCGGTCTTCCGCCGACATCAGCTTGATCTCTTCGGATTCCTCGACCAGCGGACAGATCCAGTAGATCTTCTGACCCTCGGCGACGGCGTCGACCATGCGCCCGACCAACTCGTCCAGCCGCTCCATTGGCAAAGTGACGGTGCGTATCGGCTGGCGGCCCGCCGGCTTTTCGGTGAGCTTCGAGACATCCATGTCGCCGAAGGCGGTCAGCACCAGCGTGCGCGGAATGGGCGTCGCCGTCATCACCAGCATATCGGGCGCGTCGCCTTTGGCGGTGATGGCGAGACGCTGGTGGACACCGAAGCGGTGCTGCTCGTCGACGACGGCAAGCACGAGGTCGTGGAAGGTCACCGTCTCCTGGAACAGCGCGTGCGTGCCGACGACGATGTCGATCGCACCGCTGGCGAGGCCTTCCAGTGTTTCGGCGCGTTCGCGGCCCTTCTCGCGGCCGGTAAGGACGGCGACGCTGAGGCCGGCTTTTTCCGCCAGCGGGGCGATGGTCGCCAGATGCTGCCGCGCCAGGATTTCGGTCGGCGCCATCAGCGCAGCCTGGCCGCCTGCCTCGACCGCGCGCCCCATGGCAAGCAGCGCGACCACCGTCTTGCCGGAGCCGACATCGCCCTGCAGCAGACGCAGCATGCGTTCGGGGTCGGCCAGGTCGGCGTTGATTTCGCCGAGCGCGAATTCCTGGCTGAGGGTGAGCTTGTAGGGCAGGGCAGCGCGCAGTTTCTCGACAACGCGCCCGTCGCCGACCAGCGGCCGGCCCGAAAGGCGGCGGATTCTGGCGCGCACCAGCGCCAGCGACACCTGCCCTGCCAGGAGCTCGTCATAGGCCAGGCGCCGCCAGGCCGCACCCTCGACGGCAACGTCGATCGGGTCCTTGGGATAGTGGATGCGGGTCAGCGCATCGCCGAAGGACGGAAAGGTGTGGCGGCGCATGAAGGCGTCGTCCTGCCATTCCGGCAGTTCCGGCAAGCGGCCGAGCGCCTGTCCGATGGCGCGGCGCAGCACTTTTGCGGACAGGCCGGCGGTTAGCGGATAGACGGGCTCGACCAGCGGCAGGCCCTCGGCCTCGTCGAGCGGCGCGATATGGTCGGGATGAACCATGGTCGGGCGGCCGTTGAACCATTCCATGCGGCCGGAGATTACGACGCGCTCGCCCTCAGGCAGCATCTTCTGCAGATAGGCGGCATGGGCATGGAAGAAGGTCAAGGCGATCTCGCCGGTGTCGTCATGGGCGTAGATCCGGTAGGGCACGGACCTGTTGCCGCGCGGCGGCGGCTGGTGGCGGTCGACCCGCACCTCGAGTGTTACGATCTGGCCTTCGGCCGCTAGCGCGATGCCAGGCCGGTTGCGGCGGTCGATAACCGTGTTGGGCAGCACGAACAGAAGATCGGCGGCGCGCGCGGCGCGGTCGCCGAGATCGGCCGGCACGACACGTTCGATCATGGTCCCGACCTTCTGGCCGACGCCGGCGAGCGAGGTGATCGGGACGAACGGGGGATCGAGGATGGAAGGACGCATCTCGTCAGCTTATGTCGCGGAGGCCGCAGCGCAAAGGCTGACACCAATCGCTATCCACGCTATATGCGCCGCTTCGAACAGGGATGCAGCGCGATGACCGGAACACAGCGATCAAGCGAGGGACTGGACGTCCGCCGCCGCAAGCTGCTGTTCCGCTCCTGGCATCGCGGCATGCGCGAGATGGATCTCATCCTGGGATCCTTCGCCGATGCCGAGATCGGCGCCTTGACCGCCGACGAAATCGACCAATATGAAAAGCTCCTCGAAATCTCCGACACCGAATTCCTGCCGATGATCACCGGCGAGCGCCCGGTTCCGCCCGATATCGATTGCGCGGTGCTGCAGAAGATCCTGGCGTCGCGCCGGACCATGACATTTTGAAAGAAGCATGAGTCTCATTCCCTCCATTGGCCTGCCGAAGGGCCGCGCCGGCCAGTTCATCGTCGATGGCGTCGCCGACGGTTACGAAGCTTTCGCGCTGGCGCGGACGGCGCAGGAGATCGCGCCCGACAAGCCGGTGCTGTTCGTCGCGCGCGACGGCCAGCGGCTGCCGGCGATCATCGATGCGCTCGCCTTTGCCGCTCCCGGCCTGCCGGTTCTGGAACTGCCTGCCTGGGACTGCCTGCCTTACGATCGTGTCTCGCCGGGCGCGGATGCCGCCGCGCGGCGCCTCGACGCGCTCTCCGCAATCGTTGCGCTGGCGAAAAAGCCGCACCGCGCCGTTATCCTCACGACGGCCAATGCGCTCTTGCAGCGCATTCCGCCGGCCGAACTGATCGAGGCGCAGACCTTCCACGCCAAGCCCGGCAACCAGATCGACATGAACGTGCTGATCGCGCGGCTGGAGAATTCCGGTTTCGAGCGCGTGCCGACGGTGCGCGACGTCGGCGAGTTCGCGGTGCGCGGCGGCATTCTCGACCTCTTCGCGCCCGGCTGGAGCGAGGCGCTGAGGCTCGACTTCTTCGGCGACACGCTGGAATCGATCCGCGTCTTCGACGTGGCGACCCAGCGCACGACCGGCCAGCGCAAGTCGATGGCGCTGCAGGCGATGAGCGAGGTGGCGCTGACGCCGGAAACGATCAGCCGCTTCCGCCGCTCCTATATCGAAGCCTTCGGCGCGCCGTCGCGCGACGATGCGCTCTATGCAGCCGTCAGCGAAGGACGGCGCTTTGCCGGCATGGAGCACTGGCTGCCTTTCTTCTACGAGCAACTGGAGACGGTGTTCGACTATCTGCCGGACGCGCCTGTCATCTTCGATCATCTCGCGCATGAGGCGCTGGCCGAGCGCCATACGCTGATCCTCGATCACTATGAGGCGCGGCGGAAGCAGGCTGACGGCGCGCTGAAAGATGCCGTGCCCTACAAGCCGGTGGCGCCGGATCTGCTCTATCTCTCGCCGGAAAATCTCAAAGCCTCGCTCGGACCGCGCGAGGACATTGATTTCACCGTCTTCGACGCACCCGATGTCGGCGGCAAGAAGGTCTTCCATGCGGGCTCGCGGCAAGGCCGCAGCTTCGCCGAGGAGCGCGCCGACCCGAACAGCAATGTCTTCGACC
>NZ_RZSN01000237.1:0-6890 GCF_003997315.1 Mesorhizobium sp. M1A.F.Ca.IN.020.04.1.1 | reverse complement strand
CTTTTGATCAGCTCCTCGTCCTCGGTGATCGTGCCTTCAATCTTGACCTTCGCGATGTGGTCGATCGCCTGACCGGTGAAATCGTCACCATAGATCCATGCCGAAAACGCGATCAGCGCTGCCGCCACAATCACAAACGCGGTCACGCGCCAGAACGTCAGCTTGCGGCGCAAGCGGCGGCGGTCGATCAGGTCGTCGGCTCTCATTGCCATGGTCAGCCTCACATTCGGTGGGAAAGGACGCTTTTAAATCAACCATCCGCGCGGGGCTACCGTTTCCTGACGCCCTGGCCCTAACAGGTCTTGGCGCAACGCGGCGGTCACGACGACCTCACGAAAAATTAACGCAGCCCGTTCCTATCTGCTATGAAGAGCTGGCAGTGCAGCCGGATTCGTCCTAGTCGTACGGTAGTAGCCGTCACATTTTTGCAGTTTTCCTCCGCTTGTGCTTGCTTGCGGGGACCGGCATACCACCTATAGGCGGTGTTTGGCGGGGCAAGGGCTCATTAGAAAACAGTCATGTTGGCGCGATCTGACGAAACGAGCGATGCCGAAACGGTATCGGCTGCCGCTGGCGAAAGCGGCACGCGCGGCGATGCGTTCGATCGTGCGCAGCGGCATTCGCGCCGCGTGCGCGTGTTGAAATTCGCCGTGCCGCTGCTGGCGGCGGCAATTGCGATCGCCTTTCCGGTCTATTCTTATCTCGCCGCGCCGGTGTCGATCTCGGTGCAGGCCGACGGCACGGCCTTTTCGGACGGCAAGCTGGTGATGGCCAACCCCAAGCTCAACGGCTTCACCAAGCAGAAACTGCCTTATTCGCTGACGGCGACCAGGGCGACACAGGATGTCGGCAAGCAGGGTATCATCGACCTCGAAGGCATCAATGCCAAGCTGCCCGTCGCGAGCGACAATGTGGTGGCGGTCAACGCCGCGCATGGCATCTACGACCGCGACGCCAACACGATGGACCTCACAAGCGATGTCCTGGTGACGACGAGCGACGGCATGGAAGCCAAGTTCAAATCGGTCTTCCTAGACATGGGCAAAGGCTCTATGAAGACCGACAATCCGGTCGATGTCAGCCGCGGCGGATCGCGCATCACCGCCGACTCGATGTCGGTGGAAGAAAACGGCAAGGTCGTGGTCTTCGAGAACCGGGTGCGCGTCAACATCGACGCGGCAAGTCTGAAGGCGGCAGAGGCAAAGGGCGGAGAGCAGAATGCGTCGCAGTAGTTCGGCAAGGCTTGCAGCGGCGGCCTCTCTCTTCATGTTGCTCGGGGCGGCGCCGGCGCTTGCCCAATCCGGCGGCACCAGCCAGATGTCCGGCCTGAAATTGTCAGGCGACCAGCCGATCCAGATCGAAAGCGACAAGCTCGAGGTCCGCCAGGCCGACAGCGCGGCTATCTTCAGCGGCAACGTCACCGTCAATCAGGGGCCGACGCTGCTCAAGGCCGGCAAGATGACGGTCTATTACGTCAAGGATCCAAACGCTCCCAAGGGCGCGGCGGCGGGCGCATCGGCGATGACCGGGGCAGCCAATATCGACCACCTCGTGGTCGAGAACAAAGTCTATATTAAATCGAACGACCAGATCGCCACCGGCGACAAGGGCACGTTCGACATGAAGACCCAGGTGCTCGTTCTTTCCGGCAGCGAAGTCGTGCTCTCGCAGGGCGACAACGTGCTCAAGGGCTGCAAGCTCACCGTTCAGATGAAAAGCGGCCTTGCCAATGTCGACGGCTGCGGCACCGGCGGTCGGGTCATTATGTCGATTACGCCGCAGAAGCAGGGCTCGCCCCAAAAGGGCACGGCCCAGCAGGGAGCGTCGAGCAACTAATGGTCGGCGTATCGTCGCTGCTGGCCCGCCTCCCGGGGCGGACGGCCGCAAAAGCGTCTGCGCCGGCGACGATCGGCGCCGACAAGGCAAAGTTCAAGGGCACCCTGATCGCCAAGGGCCTGACCAAGAGCTATAAGGGCCGCAAGGTGGTGAGCGGCGTGACGCTCGGCGTGCGGGCCGGCGAGGCCGTCGGACTGCTTGGGCCCAACGGCGCCGGCAAGACCACCTGTTTCTACATGGTCACCGGTCTCGTGCCGGTGGACGAAGGCACGATCGAGATCGACGGCTTCGACGTCACCTCGATGCCGATGTACCGGCGCGCCCGCCTCGGCATCGGCTATCTGCCGCAGGAAGCGTCGATCTTCCGGGGCCTCAACGTCGAGCAGAACATTCGCGCCGTTCTGGAAGTGGTGGAAAAGAGCCGCAAGGAACGCGAGCGCACGCTCGACGAGCTGCTCGAGGAATTCCACATCAGCCATCTGCGCAAGGCGCCGTCGATGTCGCTGTCCGGCGGCGAAAGACGCCGCCTCGAGATCGCGCGGGCGCTGGCCACACGGCCGGCCTATATGCTGCTCGACGAGCCCTTCGCCGGTATCGATCCGATCGCGGTCGCCGACATCCAGCAGCTCGTCCGCCATCTGACCGCGCGCGGCATCGGCGTGCTGATCACCGACCACAATGTGCGCGAGACGCTCGGCCTGATCGACCGCGCCTATATCATCCATGCCGGCCAGGTGCTGACGCATGGCCGCGCCGACGAGATCGTCGCCAACGCCGATGTGCGGCGGCTCTATCTCGGCGAGGGTTTTACGCTCTAAACGCGAAAATTCAGGTTCCGCGGCAATTTCTCGCTGAATTTTCCGGCTTTACGCCTGCTCTGCCCGCGAATAACGCTCCGGTAAGCCGTCTCTGCTAGCGTTTGCCTTGACAAGCAAAAGCCGGGCCAGTTTCTATGCCCGACCGAAAAACGGCAGCTCGATGCGTAGACGAGGCGTTTGAATCCAACCATGGCGCTGGCGGCCAAACTGCAGCTCAGACAGTCCCAGTCGCTGGTGATGACGCCCCAGCTGATGCAGTCGATCCGGCTGCTGCAGCTCACCCATGTCGAGCTCGAGCGCTTCATCGACGAGGAAATCGAGCGCAATCCGCTCTTGGAGCGGGCCGAGCCGCAGGACGATGCGGGCGGCGACCAGCCGCAGAAGAGCGAGACCGCTTCAGAACCCGCCGCCGGGGACGACTGGTTCGAAAGCGAGACGGAATGGAGCGCCGAGGCGATCTCGGAAAAGCTCGACTCTTCGCTGGAGAACCTGTTTCCCGACGATCCCGGCACGAGCGAAAAGCTCGGACCTGATCTCACCGCCCAATGGAAGTCGGCATCCGCGGGCAGCGCCGGCGGCGCTTCGTCGGAAGGCTTCGACGTCGGCGAGATGGCCGCGACCATCGTGACGCTGCGCGAGCATGTCGGCGAACAGATCGCGCTTGCCTTCTCCAAACCCGCCGAGCGCCTGATTGCCGGCGAGCTTGCCGACAGCCTCGACGAAGCGGGCTATCTGCGCGCCGATCTGGAAGAGATTGCCGCGCGGCTGGGGGCGGACATGGGAGCGGTCGCGCGAGCGCTCGCGGTCTGCCAGACCTTCGAGCCGGCCGGCCTGTTTGCCCGCGACCTCGCCGAATGCCTGTCGCTGCAGCTTGCCGCACGCGACCGGCTCGATCCGGCGATGAAGGCCCTGGTGGCTAATCTCGAACTCCTGGCGCGGCGGGATTTCCAGACGCTGAAACGCATCTGCGGCGTCGACGAGGAAGACCTTCTCGACATGCTGGCCGAGATCCGGGCGCTCGATCCGCGTCCCGGCACCGCGTTTTCGGGCGGCGCGAGCGACGCCATCGTTGCCGACGTCGAGGTGCGGGCCGCTGCCGACGGCAGCTGGGCGGTGGAGCTCAACGCCGACACGCTGCCGCGAGTTTTGGTCGATCATGTCTATTTCGCCCGGGTTTCCGGCCATGCCAAGGACCAGGCGGAAAAGGAGTTTCTGGCCGAATGCCTGCAGAACGCCAACTGGCTGACGCGCAGCCTCGACCAGCGGGCGAAGACGATCCTGAAAGTGGCTTCGGAAATCGTGCGCCAGCAGGACGCGTTCCTCGTCCATGGCGTGCGGCATCTCAAGCCGCTCAACCTGCGCACGGTGGCCGACGCGATCGGCATGCATGAATCGACGGTGAGCCGCGTCACTGCCAACAAATACATGCTGACGCCTCGCGGCGTGTTCGAGCTGCGCTATTTCTTCACCGCTTCGATCGCCTCGGCGGAAGGCGGCGAAGCGCATTCGTCGGAAGCCGTGCGTGACCGCATCAAGCAGCTGATCGACGAGGAAAAGCCCGCCGACGTGCTTTCCGACGACGCTATCGTCGACATGCTGCGGGAAAGCGGCGTCGACATCGCCCGCCGCACGGTCGCCAAATACCGGGAAGGCATGAACATTCCTTCATCGGTGCAGCGGCGCCGGGAGAAGCGGGCGCTGGCCAACGCCGGGCGATAGGGCAGTTGATATTCATCGGGCCTGACCTAGTTTGGTCCGAGCTGAGGAATGGCGATTTTTCACAGTTTTCGTGTTTCATTGACAAGCTGCAATGAAGTGTCTAGAAGCCCGCCCGCATGAGCCGGGCCGTGATGCCCGCCTCGCGAATGGCTCCGTCAAAGCGAAGGCCTCGGACGGCCAGAAGGCGACTTGTGATCAACCGGAAAGTTCGGGTCTAAAATCGGCGCGCGTGCCGCCGCAAAGCTTGTGCGCGCGCACCACGGGTATAAACTTGGGACAGTTTGAAGCCTGAGCAGGGAAGGTCAGTTTTCAGATGAATCTGCGCATTTCGGGAAAACACATGGACATCGGCGATGCGTTCCGTACGCGCATCAACGATCGTGTCAACGAAGCGATTGAAAAATATTTCGATCGGGGTTTTTCAGGACATGTAACGGTCATCAAAGCAGGGTCGCGCTTCTCGGCCGATTGCATGATCCGCCTCGATTCCGGCGCCTCGCTGCAGGCGACCGGGGACGCCCAGGATCCCACGCTTGCCTTCGAGGCGGCCGCCGATCGCCTCGAAACGCGGCTCAGGCGCTACAAGCGCCGGCTGAAGTCGCACAATTCCAGCAACGGCAACGGCGAATCCACCGACATCGCCTACGCCGTGATGGAGCCGCTCGCCGACGACGAAGAGGAAATCCCGGAGAACTTCGCTCCGGCCATCGTCGCCGAATCGACCGTGACGCTTCGCACCATGTCGGTGGCGTCTGCCGTCATCGAACTCGATACCAAGGACAGCCCGGTTTTCGTCTTCCGCAACGCCGGAAACGACCACGTCAATATCGTCTACCGCCGGCCGGATGGAAACATCGGCTGGATCGATCCGTCGACCACCAAAGTCGCGCAGGGATAAGAAAGCCGGCCGCGCGAGGGGGACGACCGGCGCGGTAGGCGAGCAAGGGATTTTTCAGGCATGGATCTCAGCGATCTCATCAGCGTCCCGGCTATCATGCCGGCGTTGAAGGCGAATTCCAAAAAACAGCTTCTGCAATTGCTGTCGGAGAGGGCGGCGGCGATTTCAGGCATTCCGGAGCGGGAAGTGTTCGACACTATCCTGCAGCGTGAGCGGCTGGGCTCCACCGGCGTCGGCAACGGCATCGCCATTCCGCATGGCAAGCTCGCAGGGGTCAAGCGGATCGCAGGCGTGTTCGCCCGGCTGGAGGCGCCGGTCGATTTCGAGGCGCTCGACGACCAGCCGGTCGACCTGGTGTTTCTGCTGCTTGCGCCCGAAGGCGCCGGCGCCGACCATCTTAAGGCGCTGTCGCGTATCGCGCGCGTGCTGCGCGATGGCGATACGGTGGCCAAGATCAGGGGGACGCGCGACGCAGTGGCGATCCACGCGCTGCTGTCGGACACTCAAGCCTCGCACGCGGCCTGAAGTTTGGGTGAAGCTGGTCTTTGGATAAACCCGGTTTTTGGGATAAAACCTTGAGGGGCCGCCGGGAGCGGCCCTTTCCAATTCAGGCAACGACCCCAAATTCAAATAGTGATTGGGGTCAATGGATGGCGACCGTGGTCAGGTCGTTCTCCAGCGCACCCGCCAGGGCCCGGTCACGGGCATCGGAAAGCAGGATCGGCTGACCGTTGGCGGCAAACAGCGCCCACAGTTCCAGCCCGGGCGCGATTTCGCCGAGGCCGGGGAAGCGGCCGCGCAAATCGTCGCTCGATATTTTCCTCAGATATGCGACCGAACCTTCGCCGAGATGGGCGAATTCGCCGCTGGTCATGGTCAGGGTTTCGTCAATTCTGGTCATTACAAGCCTCCTTGGCGCAAGGACGCCACTTCCGGCCGTCCCGCATTAGAGCCATCGGCAAAGATCAGTCTTTCACCGATATGTTTATTTTCCGTACCAGCCGCTCGGCCTCCGGACGGTCGAGATCGATCGACAAAAGGCCGTTCTTCAATTCCGCGCCGACCACCCGCATGCCGTCGGCCAGCACGAAGCAGCGCTGGAACTGGCGTGCGGCGATGCCGCGGTGGAGGAACTCGCGCTCGGTGTCGTCGGTCTGACGGCCGCGCACGATCAGCTGGTTTTCCTCGGTGGTGACATCGAGGTCGTTCTCTGCGAAACCCGCCACGGCAAGCGTGATGCGCAGCCTTTCCGCCTTGCCGTCCGAGGCGCCCAGACGCTCGATGTTATACGGAGGGTAGCTGTCGCCCGACTTCGCCAGACGTTCGAGCGTCTTTTCCATGGCGTCGAAGCCCAGAAGAAGCGGGCTGGAGAAGGGCGTCATTCGACTCATTGTTACACTGTCCTCTTAAGAGCGACACAAACCGGAAAAACCCGGATGGCATTTTTCCCGATGGTCTTGATATGGTCCGCCGCGCGATCAAGTTCAAGCCGTCAAAACCCCGCCCAAAAAGACTCCCCAAAGGAATTGAAATGCCCCAGTCACGAAAGATCATTATCGACACGGATCCCGGCCAGGACGATGCCGTCGCCATCTTGCTGGCGCTCGGCAGCGTCGAGC